>CAMAKT010000001.1 GCA_945836135.1 uncultured Clostridia bacterium
TATCGTTATCACGACGATATACGTTAGCACGTGGGTTGTCCCATGAACGGAATACTGCTTCGATAGCAAGCTTTAACTGCTCAACAGGATCTGAAGGGAAATCTGTTCCTAACTGCTTCTTGTACTCAGCCTTGAACTGCTCAGCCAATGTCTTAAGGTCAGCTGCTGTAAGCTCTACGTCGTACTGAACACCCTTCTCTTCCTTCATCTTATCGATAAGCTGCTCGAAATACTTCTTACCAACCTCCATAACCACGTCTGAGAACATCTGAATAAATCTTCTATATGAGTCATAAACGAATCTCTCGAACTTAGGGTCCGGATTACCAGCTATCATAGCTGCAACAACTTCGTCGTTAAGACCAAGGTTAAGGATTGTATCCATCATACCCGGCATAGATGCTCTTGCACCGGAACGAACGGAAACAAGTAAAGGATTCTTAAGGTCACCGAACTTCTTGCCATTCTCCTTCTCCATCCAAGCTACACCTTCCATAGCCTGAGCCATAATCTCGTCATTAATCTTACGGCCGTCCTCATAATACTGTGTACAAGCCTCTGTTGTTATAGTGAAACCCTGTGGTACAGGAAGACCGATTTCAGTCATCTCTGCAAGGTTCGCACCCTTACCACCAAGAAGGTTTCTCATGGTCATGTTACCTTCCTTGAAGGTATATACCCATTTGTTTGCCATACTGTTCCTCCTAAATTCTTATAAAATATTGGATATGTTGCAGTCTTGCGACTCAACGCTGTAATAAGTATAACATACTTTGTGAAAATTTCCACAAAATGTTATCAAAATAATTCACAAAATTTTAAAAAAAACGTGTAAGCACTTTCATCTATCGGGTTATTTTATAATATTACGGGAAATAGCCCTGAAAACTTTGATATTTTTCTAACAATCATTTTTTATTCGGATTGGAGTACCCTGCAAGGCTTACATATCCAAGACTTTCACGACTGCCGCCATTTTTGGCTATTTTCCACAATACGCTGCTTGAGTCCACATAGTAAAAGTATTTTTTTGAATTGATAGCCGCTGTCGGTGCCTCCGTTTTTATATTGCTGGTTCCCAGTTCAAACTGCTTATTGTTATACAGGCATATTAGTTTTCCATCCTTAAGGTATGTGCAGCCATCATCACCATACAGCCTGCCGCAGTAGGAGACGCCTTCTTCAACGATATCAAATGAACCTGCTGCCCGGTACAACTTATTGTCCTTCCCTACAACCCACATACAGCTTCCGGAGCGGGATACGACAATATCACCCTGAATGCCCTCAAGCACCGGAACGCCCTGTTTCTGCCCTTTTCCCACAAAATACAAACTGTTCATATTTCTGTAATAGAGAAATTCATCACCGCCATAATATATTTCACAGTTTCCCGGTACATTTTGCGCCGCCAACCGGCTCTCACCGTTTTCATAGACCCACAGACCTTCCTCAGTTATGTACAGCATGTCCTCGCCCAGCATATCCTGTGCTATTGTGATGACACCCTCATTTACCAATATATGCACATTCTTAGGAATTATTCCATCGAACTTGTCAAAATAAGCATCGGATATACTGCATATATACAGGCTGCCCTCCGATATGAATGCCGTATTTTCTCCGCTGATATTGTATTCTGCCTCGCTCACATCATCGCACACCAGCAGTTTTTCACTCATATCGGCAGCATACAACGCCATATTAATCACCGTGGAATATTCCGTGGTATCCATTTCATAAAAAAGCACCTTGCCACTGTCATTTAACGCAATAAGCTTCGTTCTCCTGTCCGTGGGATACACAGCAGATTTTCCGTCACGCATATCATGAAGTACTATGCTGTAAAGCTCCTCCGCCTCGTCATACATAATATAGGCAAGGTATCTTCCCGACTGTGAAAACATATGCTCATCAGTTACATTTCCATAATTCCCTTCTATAATATGTTCATTTCCGTCATACCAGCCAAGCAGCCCATCCTCTCCCTGCAAAAAGAAGGCGTTGAGACTGTCATTATATGTAAGCAGATTGTAACCGCCCGTCTCCCTGTCCACGCTAAAAAGCAGCCCGTCATTTACAGATACCAGTTCATGACCGTCAAAATATATGACATCGCTTCTGTCTATACCCTTATAGATATGTATTCCGACAAAAACAGCAGTCACCGCCACGATAATCAGTACCACGGCAGCCACCGCTGTTATTACTCTTCTCTTTCGAAGCTTAATCGCATTCTCCCTGCGCTTATCCTTAAGCTCCTCGGCATTTCTTTCCTTCTCTTTTTTCGCTTTACTTTCCTTAGTTGAAGCAGACACATTACGTATTTTCTTTGAGAGACTGAGCGCAAGCTGTTCAATATGTTCCTTGAAGCTTTTCTGCTCCTTTAATTTGTCATTTGCCTCATCCCTGTCCGAATTTCCTTTAACAGTTTGGCTTTTACTGTTCAAGATTCTGGTGCTTCCCCCACCGCTCTCGCCCTTTTTCTTATAGCGGAGATTATTTTTCTGCTGCTCCTCCCACTGCTTTCGGCGCAACAGATAGTCTTCATTTACAATAACAACCGGTGCGCCGCACTTCGGGCAGGTTGTCCTTGAATTGTGCTCACAGCCGCATTTATCACATTTATACATATATGATTTCACCCCTGATGCTTTATCTCAGAGTATTGTAGCATAAAATATATAGATATGGCAATGCCCGCTCCATTGCGAGTGTGAGCGGGCATTGAACCTTGAAGAGAACGGTATTTACAAAATACCATTTAATATTTTACCATAATATTTGACATTCGCAACTGACAGAGTAGGCAAAAAGAACATTTTTTTACTTATTTAATCAGTTCTATGGTCCACGCCAAGTCTGTCATCATAGACTGCTCTGCAACCACCGATGAACTTTGGTCTGGTTCTTGCCGCCACAAGAGGAGCAGCACCTATTCTGTCTACCGACAGACGAACCGGAACCGCCACCGCCTTAAGATGCATGCCAATCAGCGTATTGCCTATGTCCATTCCTGCATGGGCACGAATCTCCTCTAACACCACAGGATGTCTGAAGTTCTGATATGCAGCAGTGGCAAAGGAGCCGCCCGCCTTCTTCTGCGGTACAACATTGACTATATCTGCCTGGGGTACAGCCTCGCGTTCAATAACAATGGCACGGTTAAGATGCTCACAGCACTGTGCCGCAAGGTATACTCCATGCTCGTCAAGGGCCTGCTTAATGCCTGAATACAGCTCATAGGCAACGTCCACATCCGAGTTAGTGCCAATCCTGCAACCCACCACCTCACTTGTGGAGCAGCCGATTACCATAATCTGACCCGGTTCAAGAGCGGCACACTCACACAGCTCCTTAGCGGCATTGTATGCCTGCTGTCTTATGTTGTCAGCAATATTGTTATTCTTAATCTCCATTCGACCCTCCATCTCTACATACCACATATATTTTCCATAATTAAAAAATCCCGCATTCCCCAGACAACAGTCAATTTGACTGCTGTCTGAGAAACAGGGAGCTTTGTAAAAATATTAAAACTCAAACTTCTTCTCAAAATATGCCTTAAGGTCAGCGATTGCAACTCTCTCCTGCTCCATGGAATCACGGTCACGGACTGTCACGCAGTTGTCTGTCTCGGAATCAAAATCGTATGTGATGCAGAAAGGAGTACCAATCTCATCCTGTCTTCTGTAACGCTTACCGATATTACCTCTGTCATCAAATTCACAATTGTAAATCTTGGACAGCTCTGTGTAAATCTTCTCAGCGCCTTCGTTAAGCTTCTTAGAAAGAGGAAGCACGCCAATCTTGACAGGTGCAATTGCCGGATGGAAATGAAGAACTGTTCTCACATCTCCCTCGCCGATTTCCTCCTCATCGTATGCAGCACAGAGGAATGCCAGTGTCACACGGTCAGCGCCCAGTGACGGCTCAATGACATAAGGGATATACTTTTCCTTAGACTCATCATCAAAGTAGGACATATCCTCACCGGATACGGTCTGATGCTGTGTAAGGTCGTAGTCTGTTCTGTCTGCAATGCCCCAGAGCTCGCCCCATCCGAACGGGAATAAGAACTCAATGTCCGTTGTTCCCTTAGAATAGAAGCACAGTTCCTCCGGTGAATGGTCACGAAGACGTATCTCATCCTCCTTTATACCAAGGGAAAGGAGCCAGTCGCGGCAGAAGCCTCTCCAGTACTGGAACCACTCAAGGTCTGTTCCCGGCTTACAGAAGAACTCAAGTTCCATCTGCTCGAACTCTCTGGTACGGAAGGTAAAGTTACCCGGTGTAATCTCATTACGGAAGGACTTACCAATCTGACCGATACCGAAAGGAACCTTCTTTCTTGAGGTTCTCTGTACATTCTTAAAGTTTACAAATATACCCTGTGCAGTCTCAGGTCTTAAGTATACTGTGTTCTTCGCATCCTCGGTAACGCCCTGGAAGGTTTTGAACATCAGGTTAAACTGTCTGATATCTGTAAAATTATGCTTTCCGCAGGATGGACATGGAATATTCTTCTCATCCACAAAGTTCTTCATCTGCTCCTGGCTCCATGCGTCCACGGAGCCCTCAAGCTCATAGTTGTTCTCTGCGCACCAGTCCTCTATCAGCTTGTCCGCTCTGAAACGCTCATGGCACTCCTTACAATCCATAAGAGGGTCTGCAAAACCGCCAAGATGACCTGAAGCAACCCAGGTCTGAGGGTTCATAAGTATGGCACAGTCAACGCCTACATTGTATGGGCTTTCCTGGACAAACTTCTTCCACCATGCCTTCTTCACATTATTCTTAAGCTCAACACCAAGGTTGCCGTAATCCCATGTATTAGCCAGACCACCGTAGATTTCGGAGCCCGGATATACAAAGCCTCTCGCCTTGGCAAGTGCTACTATCTTTTCCATCGTCTTTTCCATAATCTTCCTCACATTCCGCTGTAAGCTACAGCATATTAATCCGTTATGTGGAAGATTTTACAACAGAATGCTTGAAATTGCAATGAAAAACAAGTAAAAAATCCCGCCACTATTCGTGACGGGATAACATTTTGCTTTTTTCAATAAGGCATTGTTTCATTTCACTACTGAACTTGACAAATTTGTCAACCAGCATCGGGTCGAACTGAGTTCCTCTTCCCTCAACAATGATTGCCATTGACTTTTCGTGTGAAAACGGTTTCTTATATGGTCTTTCAGATGTAAGAGCATCGTACACATCAACAATACTCATTATCCTGGCACAAAGAGGAATCTCCGCTCCTATTTTACCGCTTGGATATCCTTTCCCGTCCCATCTCTCGTGATGGTAAAGTGCCATTTCCTCTGCTATTGCCAGGAAATCACTCTCCGGGAAGTTTTTAAGAATCTTATGGAAAGTCTTTCCGCCCATAATAGCATGCTTTTCCATATATTCTCTCTCTCCACCATCCAAAGAGCCTTTCTTTCTGAGAACCACATCATCAATGCCAATCTTGCCAATATCATGTAAAGGAGCTGCTTGAACAGATTTCTTAATAAAATCATTAGTAAGCTCATTCCTATACTCAGGCTCAAACTTAAGAAGATTGATAAAGGCTTCATAATATATTCCTGTGTTCTTCACATGCCCACCGGTGATTCCGTCTCTCGACTCAACCAGCTCGGCAAAGCCTGTGGACAATGCATTCTGCATCTTCTCAACTTCCGTTACCTTCTGGTCGACAAGAGCCTCCAACGAATGCTGGTATGCAGATAACTCTATCTGCGTCTCTATCCTTCTCCTCATTACTGTGGGAATAAAGGGCTTGGTAATGAAATCCACAGCTCCCAAATCAAAGCCCTTTACCTCACTTTCAGAGCTGTTATCAGCAGTAAGGAAAATAACCGGAATATTCTTATATCTTCTGATTTTTTTGAGCTCGGTGAGCATCTCATATCCATCCATACCGGGCATAATAATATCAAGAAGAATGAGATCAGGTATGACATTATCCAGTATCTTAAAACCTTCCTCGGCGGATGTAGCTTCATAGAGAGTATATTTATCCTTCAATACATCCCTGGCAGATGCAAGATTCAGTACAACATCATCAATCATTAATATAGATTTCTTATTGGCCGCCATGCACTCCTCCGCAATAGTTCATCATGTGTTTTCCAACATATACCTATAAATATAATAGCACAAACTCTCGCATCATTCCACACAAATTTGAAACTTAGTATGTTTTTTTCAAACCGGTAACACTAATTTCATCATTAAGCAGGAGGTATACCATGGATTCCAATAATTATGAAAAAAAGTCTCACCCGCCTCGCAGCTTCCTCTCGGCCTCGCAATGGGCATGGCAATGAATGAAAATGCAATGAAAAACTACGTCGGTCTGTCCGATACCCGGAAAGAAAAGGTAATCGCAGACAGCCGTAACGTCACCAGCAAGGCAGAGATGGAACGTCTGGTGGAAAGACTTGGGGAAGGTCTGTATTAAACAAGCAGATATACCAGATATGCCGCAAAGGCAGCTAACATCACTACTCCGTGTAGTCTTACCAGCCTATGTTTTTTCACCACACATACAAGCAGCAGTAATGCCGCAAGAACCGCAATCACTCCATCCACCAGAAATGCTCTCGCATAAGTCACAGGCGTAATAAGTGCTGTTGTACCTATAATAAACAGAATATTGAATATATTGCTTCCGACGATGTTTCCAATGGCGATATCCGCGTTGCCCTTTCTTGCGGCAACCACGGATGTACATAACTCAGGAAGAGAGGTTCCGAAGGCAACAATCGTAAGAGCAATGACACGGTCACTGATTCCCACAGCGGAAGCAATATATGTGGCCGCATCTACGGATATATTGGCTCCTATTACTACCAGTGCAAGACCTCCGGCAGTGAATAAGAGTAATTTCCACAGCTTAGCTTTTATTGCAGTCATTCTATCTTCTTCCTCTCCGGTCTCCTGATGTGTCTTTCTGCTCTTCATGGCTGAACGAAACAGATAACCCAGATACATAATGAAAAGCATCCAAAGCATAATGCCCTCCCACCAGCATACCGTACCTCCTGTGGCTCCCATAATCATCAGGACCACCGTTATGGCAATCATATACGGAATCTCATATCTGACTGTGGATGCCGCCACGGGAATTGAAGCAATTAGTGCCGTCACGCCCAGAATAATAAGGATATTCAATATATTGCTTCCGACGATGTTTCCCACCGCCACATCACCATTGCCCTGCAATGCGGCTGTAATGCTCACTGCTGCCTCCGGCGCGCTGGTTCCCATAGCTACAATAGTAAGACCGATTACAAGCTGCGGAATGTGAAACCTTGCCGCAATCCCCGCTGCTCCCTCAACAAAAAAATCCGCTCCCTTGATTAACAGTGCAAATCCAAGCACCAGCAGTACCATCTGCAAAATAAATTCCGGCATAGTATAATCCTCCTCTATAATATGATTTTTATAGCAGGATTTCCTGAAAAAAGAAACAGCGAAACCCTTGCCTGTTATAGCAAAAGTCTCGCTGTTTCATTGTGAACCGGACTGAATGTCAGTCGTACTGACGATATCACACACATCCGAAGATGCCAGCTACTCCCTTATATCTATATGTGACCGCTATGCTACTATCACAATATAGTATATGCTTATTTAAGAGAAAAATAACATATTAATCTCATGCAGTCAAGAAAAATCTTCTACTGCCGCCAACATATCCAGTGACTTCATTTTTCTGTCCACATAAGCATCCATACAGCGGTGCATGACTGCAGACAATTCCGATAACACTTCATCCTTGACCGTGAAAGAAAAAAGTCTGTCCGATTTTGTTGTAACCACATACTGCAGAGTATATAGCGTGGCGGGTGAGATTGGCATAACTCCCTTCTGGTTTTTGCACTGCTCGCATACCACTCCGTTGGACAGAATGGAAAAGCCCGTAAGGTTCTGGGTCTGTCCGCAGTTGGTACAGCAGAAGAATTCCGGGTACTGTCCGTTTATTACAAGCTGCTTAAGCTCATATACATAACGTACCAGCTTATTGGGTATGCGCTTATCAAGAAGAGCACGGAGGCTGTAATACAGAAGGCTTAACATCTCTCCTTCGTTTTCATTTTCTCTGGCATAATAATCCGCAAGTTCGAGAAAATAGTAGCCGTAATATGCTCCTTGCAAATCCGTAGCCAGTTCACGAAAATAATTGTTTATAGATGCCTTTTCAATGGTATAAGAGCTTCTTCCGGGATATATCACAAAGATGCCGAAGGCAAAGCTTTCACAGGCTGCCATTAACGGACTTCCCGGCTTTCTTGCACCTCTGGCAAAGGCACTGATTTTTCCCAGTTCCTTGGTGAGCAGAACAACCCTCTTATCATATTCTCCTATTGGTCCGGAGGCTATCACCAGCCCCGTAACCTCAATCACCTCTGCCATATTAATCTCCATTCCGTAGATGCTTCAATGTCAGAGACATCCCCAGGGCTATTTTTTAAGCTCCCTGCCGTCATAGCCGTAGTTCTTCATAAGAAGGTCATTGTCGCGCCATTCCTTTTTAACCTTCACCCAGAGCTTCAAATTGACCTGCATCTCCATCATACGCTCAATCTCAAAGCGAGCGGCGGAGCCTATTTTCTTCAACATCTCTCCGCCCTTTCCGATAATAATTCCCTTGTGTGACTCTCTCTCACAGATAATCGTCGCATCAATGTCAATTATATTGCTCCCGTCAAGCCTTTCCTTCATGCGTTCTATGGTAACCGCAATTCCGTGAGGTATCTCATCACTTAAGCAGCGCAGTGCCTTCTCCCTGATGAGTTCTGCTGCAATCTGCTTCATAGGCTGGTCCGTCACCGTGTCCTCATCATAGTACATCGGTCCGTAAGGAAGATACTTAAAAATCGCATCAATCAAATCCTCCGTATTCTGGCCCTTAAGCGCCGAAACCGGAATAATCTCCTCAAAGTGCAGGATATCCTTATATGCTCCAATAAATTCCAGTATTTCTTCCTTCTTAATGGTATCAACCTTATTGATAACCAGAATTACCGGCTTTTTGCAGTTCTTAAGAGCTGCCGCAATCTGCTGCTCGCCTGCACCGATATAGGTTGTAGGTTCCACAAGCCACAACACCACATCCACATCATTCATGGTCTGCTTAGCGGCATTCACCATATACTCGCCCAGCTTGTTTTTTGCCTTGTGTATACCCGGAGTATCAAGGAAAATAATCTGCCCCCTCTCCTCGGTATACACGGTCTGTATTCTGTTACGGGTTGTCTGCGGCTTGTTGGATGTAATCGCAATCTTCTGTCCTATAAGACGATTCATCAGAGTGGATTTACCCACATTCGGACGGCCAATCAGTGCCACAAAGCCGGTCTTCAATTCTGCCATACATTCCTCTTTTCTATACTGTACCGGATTTTACTATGCCAGTGCCTCTATTACTTCAAACATATCCTTTGCTTCATTAATCTTATCCTCATTGCCTACAACGCAGAAATAGTTGTCGGCAAGAACAGCTTTCATGACCTTTTCAAGTGCGCGGATATCCTCCGGTGTTGCAGCAAGAATCTCATTCCTATCCTTCTGAAGCATGTCATGTGTGATGCCGCTTACATATGCGTCAAATGAGAATGCTCCCTTTGCCGCTGGATTCTTCGGTACATCAAGTTCAGAGATTGTTCCGATAATGTACTTGGTCATCTCCCGCTCATCGGCATCGAAGCTCTTAACATATTCCGGTACATTCTCATATACCTTGTTAGTTTTCTCAAGGTTAGGATCTCTGTAGGAGGTAAACACACCTACGGTATTGGTAAAGCCGCCAAAGGAAGCTCCGCATCCGTATGCACCACCCTTAACTCTTATGTTAATCCACAGGTAATCGCTGTTCATCATAGCTGCAAGAATCTTGAGTGCTCCTCTGTATTCGCAGCCCTCCTTGGAATAATCTCCGGCACGGCATACATAGTTGACCTGACCACTGGTCTTAAGGGCAAGACTTACCTTCTTAAGCTCAAGCTTTCTTGATACAGGTGCATATTCCGCATCGGAAAGAGTGCCGATAAGTCCTTCAAGAAGCGGGCTGACAAGCTCATAGCCACGGTTGTCCGCAGTATATGACACCAATAGGTTTTCCTTGGTGAATATACGCTCTGCTGCCTTCTTCATTCCGGCAACAACCTCTTCCTTCTTCGCATCAAAGTTCTTATATACATCATCAAGGAACTGATAAAAGCCACGTCCAGATACTCTCTTTCTTACAGCACCGCCCTCGGTCATTTGCGCCGCAAGCTCCTCAACACCTACTGCATTGCCTGCTGCCTGCATTCTTGCCTGCATACCGGTCTTGACCTCTCCAATAATCTCCTTAAGTCGCTTATAGTCCTCAAGAACCGTCTGGTTCATAATCTCATCCATAAGCTCTGTGAGTGACGAAAGGTCTGAATAAAGTGCCTTTCCTACTATATCAAAGGAATAGCGGTAGCCCTTAGCCGGTGTGGCAATGTCTGTCTTGGATGTTCCCACCGTAATTCCTCCGGTCCTTATATCCATCTCATTGGACAGCTGCACAAAGCTATGCTTCTTAGTTCCTATAGCTCCCATAACCCTTGAGAGAAGACCAACATAGCTAAGATGTTCATCCTCCACCTTATCCAAGTTAAAGCTTAAACGAAGATACCCTATACCATTGGTATTAATATTGTGGTGAAGAACCTTAACACCTGCTGCTTCCTTTACCTCATTGTATATCTCTGCTGCATTTTTCCCGATATCTTCACGCTTAAGAAGCGGAATGCTCTCTAATTCCTCCTTGGTGGACGGTGCATCCTGATATGCCTTAAGAGCCTTGGTATCCTCCACCAATGCCTTAAGCTGTTCGGTGGTAAGGGTCTTCTTATACTCCTCAAGCTTCTTAGCGGTAGCAGCCTCTAGTCTGGCAGTATAGCCAACCTCCGGCTTAAGAACAACTACCGATGAGTGTGGATTGTCAAGAAGGTAGTCCTTGACAAGCTTCTCGAAATAGTCCGAGTTTACCTGCTCCTTAAGGTAAGCATATACATCGCCAAGCTGCATATTAAGGAAAGGCTTCTCATCATCATAAAGCCAGTTATCAAGCATATCGATTCCGTACATAAGTCCCTTTGGCCATCTTCCGAAATCAGCCTCTCTGTAACGAAACTCGTTGTAGTTGATTCCTGCCCTCAATGTATCCTTATTGATGCCATCATTTATAAGCTTGGTAAGAGTATCCTTGATAACCTTGACAAACTCTTCCTCCTTATCAGGATTGGTGTTGGTCGCCATAATTGTAACCATCGGCTGGAGAATGGAGTGGTCATAGGAGCCGCTTACATTCTCACCGATTCCTGCATCAATAAGTGCCTGACGCACAGGCGCTCCCGGTGCGTTGAACAGTGCATATTCAAGAACGGTAAATGCAAGGGAAAGCTTCATATCTCCTGACTTGCCGATTGATGCATTATATGCAAGGTAAGTCTTGTTCTCGGTTCCTTCCTCCTCCGTAACAGAGTACACTGCTTCAACTCTGTCAGCCTTTGTAAAAGACTTCTGAAGCTTAAGCTCGGAATCCACCTTAATCACGTCATATTTGCTCAAATATTCCCTGTCGAAATATTCAAGTCTCTCCTCCATATCACAGTTACCGTACACATAGATATAGCTGTTGGAAGGATGATACAATGTCTTGTGGAAATTCAAAAACTGTTCATAGCTCAAATCCGGAATGCGCTCAGGGTCGCCGCCGGATTCTGTGGCGTATGAAGTGTCCGGATACAGGGAATTCAGGCACATACGGTATACACGCTGCTCAGGTGAAGAAAATGCACCCTTCATCTCATTGTACACAACTCCATTGTAGGTAAGCGGTGCATCAACATCAGTCAGCTCGTAATGCCAGCCCTCCTGCTTGAATATCTCCTCCCTCTTGTAAATATTCGGATGAAATACAGCATCCATATATACATCTGTAAGGTTCTTATAATCCACATCGTTGCAGCTTGCAATAGGATAAATCGTCTTATCAGGAAAGGTCATTGCGTTAAGGAATGTGTTTAATGAGCCCTTAATAAGCTCAACAAAAGGATCCTTAGCCGGATACTTGTCCGAGCCGCAAAGAACCGAATGTTCCAATATATGAGGTACACCTGTGCTGTCTGCCGGAGGTGTACGGAAGCCTATGCAGAATACCTTGTTCTCATCATCATTCGATACCATGGCAATCCTTGCGCCTGACTTCTTATGACGGAACAGATACCCCTTCGATGCAATATCTGCCAAATCCTGCTCCATCACCAGTTCGTATACATTTTTGTTGTAATTCATGCTTTTCCTCTTTTCTGCGCCTTACGCGCCCTGCCGCAAAGTCATATTAGTGCTCTCTCCCCTCGCGGAAGCTGTCACCTCTTTACGGTCCATGAGGTTAATTTTACCACTAAACACATATACAATGCAAGTAAATAAGTGTGCTCTGCCCACATTAAAAACAACCCGGCAGATGGACGTATGCCGGGTTAATAAAAATACAATTACTTATTATATGTTCCCTTAATAATCGGAGACAAAGGCTTATAGATAAGCAGTGTAACGACCACGCTGACCAAGGCTTTCACCAGTGTAAAAGGCACATTGAAAATCAGAAGTGCCGGAAGCAGTGACTTTACACTTGGAAGTAATGCGGTGTACATACCGATTATGACTTCCATCGGAAAAGCCAGCTTGTCATACAGCGGATATATAATAAAGTAATTAGATACCACACTGACTGTCGCCATTATCAAGGCTCCGCTGACTAATGCAATAATAGCGCCTTTCTTTGTCTTATTTTTCTTATATATAATTCCTACTGGGAATACAAATGCCACACCGAGAATAAAGTTGGACAATTCCCCCACCCACATTGTATGCGAAATGGCAAGATGCAGCACATTCTTAAGCAGGCACACCAGCACTCCCGCCACAGGTCCTAAGGACAGTGACGCAATCACAGCCGGAAGCTCTGAAAAATCCATTGTCAGAAAGCTGGGAACGATGGGAATCTTAAAACCGAAAAGATACAAAACATAAGATACCGCCGTAAACATGGCAGTCACAGTGAGCGTACGTACGCTCATAACATACTTATTACTCATATAATCCTCCTTAAGGCCTTGGCCTTCTTCTTTCATCCAGACTATACTGTTGGTATGGGAATTGCACCCAATCGGCTGCTTTCGCAGGTCGCAGACTGTAACTGCCAGTCGAGAATTGCAGACACCCTTATATTTGGTGTTGCTCACTCTGCCCTGAAGGTTGGAGATATTTCTCTAACTTCCAAATGGTATGTGTAACTATACATTTGTCCATCTTGTACAGAATATCACGTTATTTCTGCAGGGTCAAGAATTTTAGTTTTATTTTATTGCATGAAGTGGCATAATCGTGTAAAATAATGTTTTGATAATATATTTTGGAGGAATCTATTGACTATGAAAACTGTAATCCGTTTTACTTCCACCCAGAAACCGGATGGAAATGAATATAAGAAAATAACCTATTGGAACCGCTTTATCAGAGTGAAGGTTGAGACCCTGGTTATGCTCGCACTTGTGGTGGTAAGCCTTGCCTGCGGTGGCTACAGGTTCTATAACGGCACAATGGACACCTTCTGGGCAATCATCTGCATAATCTTTTTGTTCTATCCTGTGCTGATTATCACACAGTTTAACTCAAGCATACGCTACCATCTCAAGCACCGCGACCCTTCCGAGACCGCTCCGTGTGAATTCTGCCTTATGGAGAACGGCATACTGATTGATGTTCCTGAACATGATGTACATAACTTCTTCAGATACGATGAATTCACCCATGTATATACCAATGTATTCGGATTTTATATGATGTTTCAGAAGAACAAGGTACTTGTTATGATACGCCATTCCGATATCCCTGAAGGACGCAAGGATGACTTTGAGGACATGATGGTTGCGGGACTTAGTACAAACTGTAAGGTGAGTAAATTCCTATAAAATAGTATAAAAAAGCTGCTGTAATATCACACGATATCTACAGCAGCTTTATTTTTCGCCCATCTGACGCTTCACCTGTGCCTTAAACAGGTTCCACTGGTTCTCATAATCAACAAAATACTTCGGACACTTCTTGCCGGTAACGTCATAATGTCTTATTACATCCGTGTCCGGGTCAAGATTGTACAGGATACACAGATATGCCGTCAGCTTGACCGCTGAGTCATAGGTCGCAACATTGAACTCCCCCGTCTCATCGGGATGGCAGCATTCAATGGCAATAGTATCTTCATTGCGGTTGTTTGACGCGTAGGATATCTCATCAAGGGGCACACACTGGATAATCTCCCCTTCAAGACCTATAATAAAATGGCTGCTCACTGAGGCTTCCTTAGTCTCAATGATATTTTCAAAATAGCTTCTGTTCTGTGCTGCTGTTGTTCCCGGATTGCCTACATAATGGATAACAACCGCATTCACCTCATCAAGCTGTTTGCCGGGTCTTGAGTACGGATTAACAGGAAGCAAATCCTCCGTAATAGTATCCTTAAACTCCTCAGCCCACTTAGGAAGCTGAATCTCCTTTGGCAGTGTCACCAAATAAACACTTTGCTCGGTGGTATTTTCCTGTCCTGCACTTTCATCGTGAGATGGCTCGCCACTATGTCCTATATATACCATCATCAGGAGTACCAGGACTATCATAGACAGTCCCAATACTCCTGATAAAAATAACATACCTTTTTTCATTCAGGTACTCCCTGCTTTTACTGGTCTACACTGTAATTCGGAGCTTCCTTGGTAATGTGAATATCGTGAGGATGGCTTTCTTTCAAGGATGCGGAAGTTATCTTGACAAACTGTCCGTTCTCCTTGAGATGCTGAATTGTAGGTGCACCGCAGTATCCCATTCCTGAGCGAAGACCTCCCATAAGCTGGAATACAGTATCTTCAAGCATACCCTTATAAGCCACACGGCCTTCAACACCCTCAGGTACAAGCTTCTTGGCATCCGTCTGGAAATAGCGGTCCTTGCTTCCGTTCTCCATGGCAGCAATGGAACCCATGCCACGATATACCTTGTACTTACGTCCCTGGAACAGTTCAAAATCTCCAGGGCTCTCATCACAGCCTGCAAATATGCTTCCCATCATGCACACATCGGCTCCGGCGGCAATTGCCTTAGTGATATCGCCTGAGAACTTGATGCCTCCGTCTGCGATAAGAGGTATTCCGTACTCCTTGGTAACCTCATATACATTCATAACCGCAGTTATCTGAGGAACACCGATACCTGCCACAACTCTTGTTGTACAGATAGAACCCGGTCCGATACCTACCTTAACTGCATCAACACCTGCCTCGATAAGTGCCTTGGCTGCAGCGCCTGTAGCGATATTACCGGCGATAACCTGAAGGTCAGGATACTTCTCCTTAACCATCTTAACAGTATTGATGATATTCTTGGAATGACCATGTGCTGAGTCAATGACAATACAGTCAACCTTAGCTTCTACAAGAGCATCCACTCTCTCCATAATATTCCTGGTAATACCTACTGCCGCACCACAGAGAAGTCTTCCCTGCTCATCCTTGGCGGACAGAGGATACTTAATCTGCTTCTCGATATCCTTAATGGTAATAAGTCCCTTAAGATTAAATTCATCATCTACAATAGGAAGCTTCTCCTTGCGAGCCTTGGCAAGAATCTGCTTAGCCTCCTCCAGAGTAGTTCCTTCCTTGGCTGTAACAAGTCCTTCGCTTGTCATACACTCACGAATCTTCTTGTCAAAGTCCTGCTCGAACTTAAGGTCACGGTTGGTAATAATTCCGACTAACTTTCTTCCCTCTGTAATCGGAACACCTGAAATACGGAACTTAGCCATAAGCTCGTCCGCATCACGAAGTGTATGCTCCGGTGATAAATAAAATGGGTCCGTAATAACTCCATGCTCTGAACGCTTAACCTTGTCCACTTCCTCAGCCTGTGCCTCAATGGACATATTCTTGTGAATAATACCGATTCCGCCCTGTCTTGCCATGGCAATTGCCATTCTGTGCTCAGTAACGGTATCCATGCCTGCACTCATAATAGGAACATTCAATCTGATCTTCTTTGTAAGATTCGTTGATAAATCTACCAAGTTCGGAGTCACTTCCGAATACTGTGGTACCAGCAGTACATCGTCAAAGGTAATGCCTTCGCCAATAATCTTACCCATCTTAATTATCCTCGCTTTCTTTTTGTAATTTTTACAATATTAGCAAATACCATTATAAATGTCAACCATCCTTTTTAAAGTTGCATTAATAAAGTGTAACAGTTCAGCCCGCGCCATTCGCAAAGGCATCTACTCGATATGCAACTGTCTCGGTACAATATCCCTGAGTTCTTTAAGCATTCTGTCATTAGGCTCGATGATAAGCTTGAGAAGCTCATTATTATTCATGATAACCATAACATACTTCTTATTACCGGGAATCATTGACGAAAAATCCAGGGATTTAAGATTTCTCCGGTCATACTCCTTAATATAATAAGACTCCTCCGGTGCCATCACCTCGAGCTTGGTAAGGTCGTATTCACCCATTCTCTTTCTCTTGGACTTCTTCATAATCTTGTCAATATACATCGACTTCTCAACAAGTGAATATTCCCATTCAACATCGTTATTCTTAAAGTAAAGATATGTCAGAAAAATAATTAAGGCAACCGCCAATACACCTATGTACGGAATTACCAAAAGCAAAAGCGACAATACACAGACAGCAACCAGCAGGACTTCTATTGTCTTCACCTTCTGCGGTGTCTTTCTCTTAACAATCCACTCTGAAAAATATTCTCCCATCTTAACCTCCATGACTCTCTTCTTCCAAGAAGCGTTATTAAGATATTATACATCAGACAATATAAAAATTCAAGGGCTGGGTGCTTCATTTCATTCTGTGTAGTACTGCGCCTGTGCGTGCCACAGCTCATAGTATTTTCCACTTTCGTCTGCAACCAGGGATGCGTGGGTTCCCTGCTGTATTACCGCGCCTTCATGGAACACCAGTATCTCGTCACAGAACTTGCAGGAGGAAAGTCGATGGCTGATATAGATAGCCGTCCTGTCTCCAGCAATATCATCGAACTTAGAGTAAACTTCTGCTTCCGCAACAGGGTCAAGGGCAGCGGTAGGCTCATCAAGAATAATGAATGGTGCATCCTTGTATAGAGCACGGGCAATGGCAATCTTCTGTGCCTCGCCGCCGGATATATTTACACCCTCTTTGTCATAATCCTTGTACAGATATGTTTCCACACCCTGCGGCAGCTTGGAAAACTTCTCCCCAAAGCCTGTTTTACCTAGGGAATCCATAACACGTTCACCATCATAGTCAACCCGGGTGGCAACATTTTCACCCAGCTTCAGGGCAAAGAGCCTGAAATCCTGAAATACTATGGAAAATATCATCATGTATTCATTATAGTTATACTTGCGGATATCAATGCCGTTAAGCAGTATCTCTCCCTCGGTGGGGTCATAGAGACGGCAGAGCAGCTTGATGAAGGTGGTCTTACCGCTTCCGTTCATGCCCACAACAGCCAGCCGCTTGCCGATTTCGAACTTCATGTTCACATTGCGAAGGGCATAGTTTTCACTGCCGGGATATTTGAAGGACACATTTCGAAATTCCACCTCGTACTTGCGGTCACGGCGTTTCTCAATAGTGAGACTTCCCTGATACATATTGTTTGGTATATCAAGGAATTCAAATACCTGTGCCAGAAAGGATGCATTATTACGCATATCTCCCAGAGTTGCAAGCAGTCCGGAGACACCACCTGATACCTTGGTAATGGAGGCTGCATACCGGGTGACAGCACCAAGCCCGAAGGCTCCTGCCCAGGCTTTAAGGCATACAAAGGCATAGACAACACCCGTGAAGCTCACCGAAACTGCGGATGAAGCTGCACTGTAAAGTCCGATTGGTCCTTTGCTGTATTTTGCAAAAAGCCCTTCTGAGCCAAAGGTGCCCTTTTTATAATCAAAGAACCTCCCGCATATTCTATCCTGACGGTACATTCTCACATCAGTTGCTATATCCCTTTTTTCACCCAGAAATGCCCAAAAAAAGAACTTACGGTTTTCCAGATTTTGTGAAGCAATGTTGAGTGCCCAGTAACTGCCTGCTTTATTGGACAATACAGGGGCAATGAAGGTAATTGCAAGCATAATCCCAATGATTAAGAGTATAAATAAAGGATTGTTAAGTACAGTAAATATACCTGCGCTTTCAGGAACGCAGCTTGCGAATAATGAAACCGTCAGGGAAATACCACCCAGAAGCGTAAATACATTAGAGCCAAGCTCCTCATAGTTTCCAATGACCTTGAGAAGTCCCCAGCCGCCGCTCCCCATGTTCTGGTAGATAGAAGTGATCAGCTCTGAGGTGTGGCTGTCATCATGGCTTACATAGTCCATCTCAAACAGCTTTTCCGTCAAAATAGCATCCACCTTATAAAAAAATCCAGCATTCTGCGCTTCCTTCCACTTTTTCAGAAGTGCTGACATAAGGGCAATCACAGCAGCCGAAGTAAGGGTAAGCAATACAAGTAATCTAAGCCTTCCTGCATCCCTGCCACCTGCAAGTTCATCGATTACAAGGGCAGAAAGATAGATACTGACATAAGGGGTGAGTGCGTTCCAAGCCACCTGGATAAATCTTGAAATAACCATTTGCGGATAACGCTTATATAACAGCTTAATGGCACGATTATTAAGCTTCATCATTTCTTCCCAGGATAAAAGCTTCTTATTTTCCTTCATTGTCATCACCTTCTTCCCTGTAGTATCTGCTCTGTACCTCGTAAAGCATCGCGTAGCTTCCTCCC
This sequence comes from uncultured Clostridia bacterium, assembly GCA_945836135.1. Classification (GTDB taxonomy): domain Bacteria; phylum Bacillota; class Clostridia; order Lachnospirales; family Lachnospiraceae; genus CAG-882. The sequence goes on from CAMAKT010000001.1 coordinate 18,907, forward strand.
ATCCTTAACAGCTCCTCATGTGTACCTTCCTCACTGATTTTAGCATCAGCAAGGAGAATAATACGGTCACAGAAGCGAGTGGATGCAAGCCGATGTGAAATATATACAGCCGACCTTCCCCCTGTCATTTCGTTATACTTTTGGTACATATCCGATTCTGCAATCGGGTCAAGTGCCGCTGTGGGCTCATCCAACACAATGACAGGGGCATTTTTATATAGCGCCCGGGCAAGCATAAGACGCTGGTTTTCACCACCGGAAAGCGATATTGCTACATCATATACACTGCGATTAAGAATTGTATCGTATCCGTTAGGCAGGGATTCAATCTTTGTACGAAGACCTGCCTTTTCAACACATTCTTTTACCCGCTCCATATCAATATCGACATCATCCTGAGCTACATTGGCAGCAATTGTTCCGGGCAGCAGTGAAAAATTCTGGAATACCGCCGAAAACATTGTGTAATAGTCCCCACGATTGTAATCCCGTATATCCTTTCCGTCCAGCAGTACCCGTCCCTTGGTGGGGTCTAAGAATCCGCAGATTAATTTGATAAGTGTCGTTTTACCTGCTCCGTTTAAGCCAACCACCGCCAGCTTTTCCCCGGGATGCAGGATGAGATTTATATTGGTCAAGGTGTCCTCATCTGCGCCCGGATAACGGAAGGAAACATTTTCAAGCCTGATTTCGTATTTTCTTTCCGGCTCTGCCTTGATATGCTCACCGCTGTCAAATTTGAAGGGCTCGTTGTATTCAAGGCATTCCCGGACAGTGGAGATGTCAAGGGACTGCTTATACAGTGTATTAAAACCACCGAGAATACCCGACACCCATCCGGTAAAGCCGCCTACAGCAGTGAAAAACAAAAGGAATTCTGCAACACCAAGGCCACCACTTAAGACAAGATTAATAAGATATGCGTATGCAATGGCATTACGCAGAAATGTCATTGCAAGGTCTGCTATTCCTGCCCATATATATACTCCCTCAGCCTTTTTATGGAATGCCGTATATGCCTCCATGGCTTTGCCATACAGTTCATTAAGCCACGGGCGCAGACCAAAAATACGTATATCCTTTGCTGCCCTGAAATCCCTTCCAATATTCGCAATATAACATATATGCCTTGTATATTCCGCCTCCTCGTCCTTGTGCCTGTATCCGTAGCCATTGACATAATTTCCCACATAATAGCTGATAGCTGTGGTTGCCAGAATAACTATAATAAGCAAAGGCTGAATCGCAGAAAGCAGGCTTACATAGACAAGAAAACCCAGAATGTTGGCTGTAAGCTCCGTAAAGGTTGTCCAGATTACTTCCGCTGCTGCAACATTGGAGTTGACACATGAGTACGACTTGTCAAGAAGCTTTATGAACCTGTCATCATCCACATTTGGATATGAAGTGGTTGTAGCTTTCCTGTTCAAAAGCCCTAAAAGCACACACCGCACGGTAACTCTACCATACAGAGTGTTGGCATTGACATAGGCGGATGCCGCTGACACCAACATAATGCCGAAAGTAAAGCTCACTATTGTAAATATCAGCTCCGTCACCGGAGCGTGTCTTTCCACCGCCGACAGAATCGTCGGAGATACATACAGATTAACAAGGTTTAATGCAACTGTAAGCATTGCAGAAAGCAGACAAAATACAATCACCTTCTTTTCCTTAGAGGTCCATGCAAGCTTCATCATGAACCATGAATTCTGCCACATATTATATTTGGGTTTGGATTCTTTTTTCATGCAAAATACCATCCTTTCTGGCATCATATTACCGCAAAAAATTATCCCCGGCGTATTCCGGGGATGAATTGTCATTTCCGGGTGACGAATTGCAAATTCTCACACCTGTGGCAGCAATATTTCTGTTGTAAAGGCACCATCTTCGCTGTTGCGGCTGATATATCCTTCCAGCCGTTCTACAATGGCGTCAATGCGGACAAGTCCGAAGCCATGGCCTTCACCCTTGGTACTGCGGAAGAGATTTCCTTCTTTTTTCATTTTCTTCCCCGCAGTAAAGTTGGTAAAGGAAATATAGAGCTGTGTGTTTTTCATATCCATGTACACACGAATCAGCCTCTGTTCCTCCGGAAGCTTCATGCTGGCTTCAATGGCATTGTCAAAAAGATTTCCGATGATACAGCACAGGTCTATCTCTGAGGATTTGAGCTTTACCGGAATATGTGCATCAGCTATGACCTTGATATTCCTGGAATTTGCCAGGGATATTTTGGAATTAAGGATGGCATCCGTCATGGGATTTCCTGTCTTAATTACAGTGTCCACAGTGGTCAGGTCATCGTCTAATAGGTCAAGATATCTTTTTATGGCATCCCAGTTCTCCGATGCCGCATAGGCTTTCATGGTCTGGATGTGATTGCGGTAATCATGCCTCCACCCACGAATCTGCCGGTACATATTATCTACTTCCCGATAATGTGTTTCAATCAGTTCCTGTTGGTATGAGGCAATCTTTTTGTCTATTTTTTTTGAAAAGAATCCCATGCGCTTCACCTCATATTGATAATTGCCCGGTTGACCCCCTCATAGGCGCCCCTCGGCAGCGGAAGGGTCACTCCGTCATTTAGCTTAATCTCTGTTTTTGTGACACGGCTTATCTGCGTCAAATTGACTATCGCAGAACGTCCCATGCGGAAAAAACGGTCATCCAACTCCTTTTCCAGTTCACCCAACGTCATTTTAACAGTCAAATCGTCACAGGCGTGAATGGTCACGTAATTGCCGGATACGTCAGCGTACCTGATCTGGTATACAGGGATACGAACCATCTCCCCACCAATCTCAAAGTTAAGAACCTTCTCATTTTTGGACAGCTTATCCACAGCCCTGTCAAGGACGGAGAATAACTTGTCCTCCTTCACAGGCTTCATCAGATAGTGAAGTGCAGCCACCTCATACCCTTCAGAAATATAATCGGAGTATCCGGTAATAAATACGATTTGCACAGTATCATTGTCCAGACGCAGCTTTTTTGCCATGGCTACACCATCCATAGCCCCCATCTCTATATCAAGGAGCAGAATATCATAATCCTTCTTCTCAGCATAATGGAACAGAAAGTTTTCCGCCGATGAAAAGAAAGAAATCTGCACAGTATGACCTTTGTCCTCTGCCCAGCGGCTTACTATGTCCGATATGTATTGTCTGTCCGCATCTGAATCATCGCAGATTGCTATATTGTAATTCATGTTCTTTCCTCACACACTCACGTCAATTACTGTACCGCCTACAGCCCCCGGTGCGCAAAGTCCCGCAGACATCTGTGCATCCGGCTGTGACAGCTCTGTATCAAGTTCCGCCTGCGCCTGCAACTCCTGCTGTTCTATGAGCCGCATTGCCTGTTCGTTCATCTTAAGCTCGCTTAAACCTGCTGCCGTATAGCTGAGTTCAAGGCTTACACCGTTTCCGCTGCAGCCTGTCTGACCCCACGGATTATTCTTCATCCTGTCGCTGTAATATTTCATATCCGCCTCCGAGACCCTGCGGCGCTCATCATTGCGGTGTGAATATTTTTTTCGCTTTGCCTCATTTACCTTGCGTCTTATTTCGTTCTTTCTAAGGCTCTCTTCGTTCTCATATTCCCTCTCATTTGCCTTTGCGGTGCGTTCCTCCTGCTTGAGATTCCTCACCTTAATGCGTGCGCACTTCACAAGCCGCTGGGCGTGTGCGAGAGCTGTATTCAGCTCTGCTTCGTCGTACTGCCCCGTCGCCTTGCAGCGTTTAAGAAGAGATACCTTGGACTTAGCCCGACTGAGCACCCTTGTCGCATTTCCTGACTTTCCTGCCCTCAGAAGCTGGCCTGATATCTCCCTTGGATTGTAATTCAAAGGCTTTTTGTTTTTGCTTTTATTGGAACTGCTCCTCATAACTCCCAGCCGTGCATCCGAATTATTGACGTTCTTAACTGTCAGACCCGAAACACGAGCCGAGTTCATAACGTTTCCCACACCACTACTTCCCTGTAAAGTGTTCATCGTCTCACCCTCTCTATTCCATAAACAAGCTCCGTGCAGTAATCCTCAATATCCGCTTTGAGATAGGCAAGCATATCCTCATCACCATCATATTTTTCATCAATAAGCTTACCAAGCGCTACCTTTAATTTCTCTGCTGCCGCTGTCTTACCCTGCCCCAGTATATAAGCTCTAAGCCTCCCGTAATCGTCGTTCTCAAGTGCTTCTCCCATGGGCCTTCCGGCAAGGATATGACCTAATATATCTCTTAATATAATTCGGCATATATTGTAAAACTGTTTACGGTAATTTCTATCAAATTGATACAAAATATCCAGAACATAGTCTTCCGGCAGCCTGCTAAGGAAGCGTTGCTCGATTGAAATGTATAAGATATATTTCTCCACCGCATCAATTCCGCTTACGCCGGAAATCGGGCATATCGTCGGATAGTCCATGGTGATTATGCTATCCTGGGGTGCAAAACGTATATCATAGAGCTTAAAGAAACCCGGCAAAGCCTTGGTTACGGTATCATGATAATTTTCGTTGCCATAGGAATTAAACTTAAGCCCCATTGTGTTATACAGTTTTCTTGCGGTACAGGTTTTATCCTGCACAAGCTGCAGCCCCCGTTCATAAGCTTCCTTTGCCGTAAATCTTTGCGAATGCAGGATAAGCCCCTCGCTGTTGCACTCATTGATGCAGTAGAGCACAGCCTCCATCAGCCTGTTTGCCGCCTCGTAGGTAACGGAGGAGCTGTCACGACAGGTATATTTTTCCGTAAGTGTTGCCACAACCGGCAGCAACTCCTCTAAAGAATAATCTTCCATTATTTTTCTCCCTCAACTCTACTCCTCGTAATCCTCTTCCAAAGCTCCATATCCCCTTTTTCGCAGTTTTCTTGCAATCCTTTCCATTGCCGTTTCCTCCAGAAATTCCAATGAGCCCTCACACTCCCCATCAAAAGCCTCCCTCATACTTTCCAGAAGCTCATCATCGCTGAGCTCATCCATGGTTTCATTCTTGTACTGGTAAAATATCTCCTGAAGCCTTCCTATGGTTTCCACATAATTGTTCTGGTCAATATAGCAGGAATCACAGAAGGCAAAAATCAACTTCGGCAAAATTCCCTCTCCGAACTCCACCCGTTGCTGCTCCTTTAAGGTATCACGCCTTTTAGTTGCCAGCACCTTAGCGTCCTCTTTGGAAAGCACAAGTCCGAAAGCCACCGTTTGTTCATTCAACTTAAGCATTTTCTCAATCTGATTCTGTCCGCCAAGCTTAAGAAGCCAGTTATTATCCATTGTCCTTCCCCTCCGTTTTGTTATTGTTTATTTTTCCCTTTTTCGATTGTTTCAGTATAACCCCCCAATTTCTGCATTACCAGTCTTGAAAAAATGCCCATTTTGTGGTAATATAAACACGTAAAAGAGGGAAAGAATTTGTAAATTTCAGATTCTTTCCCTCTTTTTAAAAGCCAATACCCAATTAGTTTTTATTCACAAGCAACAAAAAACCCTAAGAAATCATTCTCAGGGTCAACAGTGCAGTCGGCGGGACTTGAACCCGCACCCAAGCAATATGGACTAGATCCTTAGTCTAGCGCGTATGCCAATTCCGCCACGACTGCGTCTTTATCTGTGTCACTCACCAGCGACGATATGTATATTATCATATCCCTGAAAATAATGCAAGCACTTTTTTAAAAAAAATTACTTTTTTTGTATAAAAGATTTACTAATTATTTCTTGACAAAAGCCAGAGGCTGATGATATTATATATAGGCATCAGCAGAGTGGCGCATTGTCCGCCCTTATAAATTTATATGCAGTCGTGGCGAAATTGGCACACGCGCATGATTCAGGTTCATGTGGACTTACGTCCATGAGGGTTCAACTCCCTTCGACTGCACACAAATAATTACCGGAAGCGTTTGAAGCTTCCGGTTTTTTATTTCTATATTCAAGGTTTTAATTCCGTGCTCACGAAAAAATACACTCCATTCCACAAGGTTATGCTATAATACACTTAACATTCAAATAATGTGGATAAGGAGGTATTTCTATGGCTAATATTATATATGATGCAAGAAAAATTAAGCTTATGGAGGCAGTTAAGGCGCTGTCCGACGCTGTGGGCAACAGTGAAGAGTGGTTCGGTTGCTTCTGGCAGGGCGTAATTGACAACGAACATGTCTATGAAGAGCTGCTCTACTACATAGACCACAATGATTTCCTGTGTGAATATACCATTGACGGCTACTCCATCGTTGACCTGTTCGTATGGCAGATGTCCAACTACAATCTGCTTCATGATACCGGCAAGAATGACGCATCATGCTGCAAGGAAGCCATGGTTCTGTATGCCTTCGATGCCATGATTAAGATGGCAAAGGACAGTCTGACCTACCAAAACCGTATTCAATCGGATATGCGTCTGGACAAGTAGCTATGCTGCTATCCTAAAAGCCCGAAGAAATCCGGGTTAAAATACAGCACAACCGCTGCCGCAAGTACAATCACCGCTACAACGGCAACCGCAATGTATACCTTTTTGTGGCTCTCTTCCTTATATACCGGCTCCTCCAGTCTGGCATCGACCCCGATTGCTATTCTGTCAATATAGTTGCGATCCCACAGTTCCACTCCCGCTGCATCGCCGGCTTTCTTGGCTGCTGACGAGAATGAACTGTTCGTCATGAACACAAGCACATCGACTTCCGGCTTCTTGGCTGCTCGTATGAACTCTTCCATGGCTGCCCCGCTGATTGCGTCAATATCATATCGACATGCAAAGGCATATATCTTTCCGTCCTTCTTTGCAACCATACTGACAACACTATCATTACCTGCACTCTTAACATCCGTATATCCCAGAGCACTGATAAATCTGGCCATAATCTCAGTGTAATTATCTTTATCATTAATAATCATCGCATGTATTCCTTTCCATTATCCAAATTGTATTATCCATATTGTTAACATAAAATAAAAATTAATCCCATATAATCCCATAATATCTACATTTCTATTATACACAAAATTCATTCTATAACAACCTAAATTTTATTGACATTGCACAAAGAATATATTAGACTATTTTATGTAAATTAGTGCTATTTTCTGACAGCTAAAACTATTTTTGAAAGAAGGTATTTATTATGGCAGATGCATCATTAACAAAAAAGTATTTATCATTATTAAATCGTAAAAAGAGCGAGAAAATTCGCAAGAAATATCTTTGGTCAACAATAGAAGACCAGCTTGCCATATGTGAAGCCTGCAAGCAGGTTGCCACCGATGATTCAAGAAATCTTGTCATCATGCTTTTAGAATCCCTGGACGAAGAAGTTGTATTTGCTGCAGTGGACTCACTTGGTGAAATAGGTACTGATCACATTAAGGCGAGACTTCAGACACTCTATAATACCACCACCAATGAGGCGCTTAAAACAGCAGTCCATAATACTCTTTCTAAAATCGGAAGCAGAAGCTGACTTAAAGCCCAGCAAGAAAGGACACCATGGATAATAAAATTACAGGCAATGTAGTAACCTTTGCTGCGGGAGAGCGGATTACGACCCGCGGTGAAGATGTAGACGAATTATATATCATATTGAAGGGCAAAATTAAATGCATGACGACATATGGTACATATTATCTTGGTCCCGGTTCTGCCGCAGGTCTGACAGACTGCTATTACGGAATGTATATTTATAACTATTTTGCTGAAGAAGAGACCATGGTAAAAAAATACCTGGTCTCTTCTTCGACTGACATTACCCGTGTGCTGCAGGATCAGGCAGATAATATAGGAATCCTTGTAATCATGCAGTCAAGACATATTGCCGACATTATCAAGACATATCTTGATATGACGGTTAAATGCCGAGAACTTGACGCTGAATATCGTCCTGATGCAAGAATATACCGCTGGGAGCTTGACAAATTCAATTCCATGCCCTTAATTCCCGGAAAAATAACCGTAGATTATTATAAATCGAACTTTCAGGTGGCTGCCGGAGCAATGTATGACGGTGCAAGATTTATATCGAATATGAACGATGCCTGCCTCCAGATGGCCGACAAGCTTGAAATCAATCTGGATTATGTGGAAGAATCTGCCGAGGATGACTTTATTCTGGCACTTGAAGATACTCCTGCCGCATTTATTTCGGAAGATGATGATTTTGATGCTGAATATGCATGGAACCAGCTTGAGAAATCTCTGCCTCGTCTTCTTACATACGCAGAGCTTGACAGTGATGACGCCGCTCATTTCATACAGCTCATCGAGAGCTATCGTGACCCTGCACAGCAGACTTCCCTTTCCGACGAGGCACGCCAGCTTCGACGTGATATTTCTAAAATGTATTATAAAATATACCACCTCATATTTAACAAGGCAGTTAACAGCGTTACCACGCCACCTATAGTGTCAATGTTCCTCAACTTCGGATACATGGATGAGAACCTTTTATCCAAAGAAAATGTTCTTGACCTATATAAGCTTTCCCTTGTAGTCGAGAATCAGTGTAACGGCAATGGTGTGCACACTTTCTATTCATGGCTAAGGCAGATACTCTGGGGTGATAAAGAACCATCCAAGAATACAATGGACATGGACTACACAGAGAACATCAATTCATTGCGCAAGCAGGGTAAGCTCTCCTCCACCGCTGCCGAGGCAGCCCTTAAGGATAATGATGCCAAGGTACAATTTGAAATAGAGAACATGTTTACCAGTGCCAACAGAGTTGTTTACGGAAGAGGAAGTACCTTCTGTCCGGTGCTTACTGACAATACCATCACAAGAAGCTTCAGCCAGCTCGCCGCTACCGCTGAGAAGGTTTCAACCGCCATAGGCAATATTACCAAGAAAGATTATTCTGCTTTCTATCGCGAGATAATCTATCAGAATAAAGAAGCTGAAATCGACCGTGAATTCATTATGGCTGAGGTACTTCCGGATATCATACTGATGCCTATCTGTGGCAACGAAGGCATTATGTGGCAGGAAATTGAAGGCCGCCGCAAGGATTCACCGGCACGTTTTGTCATTCCTATGTTCCCTACGGTGAATGTTGCCAATATTCTTATCAGCGTTACGGGGCGTTTCCGCTGGGAGATGTGCAAACGAACCCAGGGAGTATATTGGAACAATATTTCAGAGCCTTCCCTGACTGCGGAATACTGTGACTATATTCAGTTCTACAAAAAGAACCGTGAGCTTTCCGAGGCAGCCAAAGCAAAAATCAAGTCAACACTTACCTCCTGCCGCAACAATTTCCGTGAAGTATTTGTCCGCGACTATGAAACATGGATGATATATGAGGTTATGGGTTCCTTCCGGCTTACCAAGCCTGCCAGAAAGATTATGGCAACTTATTGTCCTTTTACCAGAGCACTTCGTGAACATCTTAAAGAGAATCCTATGGTCAAGGATTTATTCTCTAATGACAGTAAGGCATTTTCTTCCAAGGCAAAGCATGTTGATATTCTTATACCAAGTATTGAACGAAAGGGACATGAAGTTCCGAAGGAGATACTTGACTTTAGAGATTTTCTTCATATGTAATATTTACACGCAAAAAAAGGAGACATATTGTGTCTCCTTTTTTTAGCTCCCCGAGTAGGGCTCGAACCTACAACCCCACGGTTAACAGCCGTGTGCTCTACCATTGAGCTATCGAGGAATACCGGTTCCGATATTACAATTACCGGAACCGAAATAAATTATACATCTGTTACTGCAAATTTGCAATAGCAAATTATATTTTTTTACTTAAGGTTAGCCTTAGCAACCTCTGCTAACTGTGTGAAAGCTGCTGCGTCGTTAACTGCAAGCTCTGCTAACATCTTTCTGTTAACTGTAGCACCTGCGTTCTTAAGGCCGAACATGAACTTGCTGTATGAAAGACCGTTCATTCTGGCTGCTGCATTGATTCTGGCAATCCATAACTGTCTGAACTGTCTCTTCTTCTGCTTTCTTCCTGCATAAGCTGTTGTGAGAGCTCTCATAACAGACTGCTTAGCTACTCTGTACTGCTTAGATCTAGCGCCTCTGTAACCCTTAGCTAACTTTAATACTCTATTGTGCTTCTTCTTTGCGTTTAAACCGCCTTTAATTCTTGCCATTTTGTCTAATTCCTCCTAAATTTCTATTCTAAAGCACGTGCCGACATACCTTTCGGCAATGCACCTGCATATCTTCTAATCTTACAGATATGGTAAAATCTTCTTCATTGCCTTAAGATTTGTCTTATCAACTAAAGTAGCCTTTCTGAGATTTCTCTTTCTCTTAGTGCTCTTCTTGGTTAAGATGTGGCTCTTGTAAGCCTTCATTCTCTTTAACTGTCCTGTACCTGTCTTCTTAAAACGCTTTGCTGCTGCCTTGCTTGTCTTTATTTTTGGCATGATATAATCCTCCTTAAATATATTATTCTAGCGCTTCTGTGCTAAAACCAGTGTCATGCTTCTGCCTTCTACCTTGGCCGGCTTCTCAACAACTGCCACTTCTTCAAGCATCTTGGCAAAATCATCAAGAATGTGCTTGCTGCTTGCCATATGTGCCATCTCACGACCTCTGAATCTTAAGGTAACCTTCACCTTGTCGCCCTTCTCTAAGAACTTCCTGGCTGCGTTAACCTTGGTGTTAAGATCATTATCCTCAATATTCGGAGATAAACGAACCTCCTTAATCTCGATAACCTTCTGCTTCTTCTTGGCTTCCTTCTCTTTTCTTGCAAGCTCGTACTTATATTTGCCGTAATCGATAATCTTACATACCGGCGGCTTTGCTGTAGGAGCAATCTTCACAAGATCCAATTCAGCCTCCTGAGCCAGCTTATACGCTTCCTTGGCTGACATGATGCCAATCAGTTCGCCATTCTCACCAATCAGACGTACTTCCTTGTCTCTGATCTGTTCATTAATCATTAAGTCGCTAATTGTAGTACACCTCCATCATATTTTCGCAAAAAAAATGCAGATAGAAAACCATCCGCACACTCAACGCTTAAGGGCATGCCAACAACATAACCCTATGTAAGCCTAAATATAAACCCAAGTCACTCATGTGCTAAGGTGAGAGCGGACACTCTTCTTTGTTTTCACAACTATTACACTATAACATCACATTTTTATGTTGTCAACAACTTTTTTATATTTCTTGCATTATTGAAATAATATGGTCCATATGCTAATATATATGTATTGTTACAATATAGTCAAGTCTGTAACAATACATACAAAGTAAAAAGGAGTTAACTATGAGACCTTATGTTATTTCCACTGATACCTGCTGTGACCTCCCTGAGAGCTACTGTGTTGACAACAATATAGATATACATCCGCTCTACTACCGCTTCGGAGATGAAGTATACGGAGGTGAAGCACAGCTTCCCATGGATGTGTTTTATTCTCGAATGAGAAATGGCGAGATGCCTACAACCATGGCAGTCAACCCTGAAACCTCCAAGGAATTGTTTTTAAAACATATTCAGAACGGCGAAGATGTCCTGCACATCGCTTTCTCTTCCGGACTCAGCAGCAGCTACCAGAATGCAGTTATTGCCGCCAACGAGCTTATGGAAGAGCATCCTGAAAGTCGTATAATTGTCATTGACTCACTATGTGCTTCCCTTGGGCAGGGGCTCCTTGTTCATGAAGCAGTACGCCTTATGAAAGAAGGAATGTCACTGGATGAACTTGCAACTGCTGTGGAAGATGCCAAGCTCCATGTTGCGCATCACTTTACAGTTGATAATCTGTTCCATCTCTTCCGTGGCGGAAGAGTGTCCCGTGCCACTGCGATAGTAGGCACGCTGGCAGGAATAAAGCCTCTGCTGCATGTTGACAATGAAGGGCATCTTATTAATATCGGCAAAGTTCGCGGCCGTAAAAAATCACTTACCGCACTTGTTGACAAGCTTGGAAGCGATTCAGGCTCCTATCTTGAAAAATCCAGTATTATTGGAATAAGTCACGGTGACAGCCTTGAGGATGCCAAGTTCGTTGCATCGCTGATTGAAGAGCGCTATGGCAAGAAAGAGTTCATAATCAATATGCTCTGCCCTACCATCGGCTCCCATACCGGTCCTGACCTTATCGCCCTTTTCTTCTTCGCAGATAAGCGTTAGCGGCTATTCAATTATTTTAAACCCCTTGTAATACCCAAAGAGTGGCTTTGCCACAATCTGTTTTTCCGTCACATAAGTATTATGCCAATACCTTGAATCCTTGGAGTTGTTTCTGTTGTCTCCTAATACAAAGTAGCAGCCTGCCGGAATAAGATAAGGTCCAAAGTCACCCGTGGGTGTTCCAAGCACATACGGTTCATAAAGCGGCTCTTCGCTTCCGTTGATATACACCTTTCCATCTTCTATGATTACCATCTCTCCCGGTAAACCTATTATTCTCTTCACAAGAAGTGTTTCTTCATCGTCCGGATATCGGAAAATAATCACATCCCCCCGCTCAGGCTCAGAAAAAAGATATGCAAGCCTGAACCCGATTAGCTTATCTCCCTTCTGTAAAGTATTCTTCATTGATTCCGATGTGATGTCAGCATTAATAATCACAAATTTATTAAGCAGTACCGCAATCACCACACCCGCCACAATAATCTTCAAATAAGTGATAAGCTCTTTCTTAATATTGCTTTTCATTTATATACCCCATAAAAATATATAGCATAAATTGTAACAGTTCAGCCCGCGCCATTCGCACAATTCACCTATGGTGATATGCGCCTTGTCGGCGCTTTCTCGCTGCTTCGCAGCTAACTTTGCTCATAAAATGGCGCTCAGCTCATAGCCTGCAACGTGAGCTAATTCATGCAAGCATGATTATCTCACGTTACTGGCTATGGCTGAACTGTTACCATAAATTAAATCTGACGGCCGAGCTCAACGTCATTAAGATGAAAATGACGTTGTAACCAAGCCGTCATATAATTATTTTATCTACTTGAAGTACTTAACACCCGACTCGAAAATCTTCATATCCTGTTCGCCATAGATATTGATTGCCACAGCATCGCCGCGTCTTTCCGAATGTGCCATCTTACCAAGTACCCTTCCGTCCGGACTTGTGATACCCTCAATAGCCATGTAAGAGCCATTAGGATTCCACTCTTCATCCATTGTCGGAGTTCCTGTGATTTCATCAACATACTGTGTTGCAACCTGTCCGTTTGCGAAAAGCTTCTTAATCCACTCATCGCTTGCAACAAAACGTCCCTCACCATGGGATGCCGGGTTGCAGTATACTCCTCCAAGCTTAGTGCCTGCAAGCCATGGTGACTTATTGGTTACAACCTTGGTGTATACCATCTTGGATACATGTCTGCCGATGGTGTTCATGGTAAGTGTAGGAGAATCCGGTGTCTGCTTGGTAATCTCACCGTACGGAACAAGTCCCAGCTTAATCAATGCCTGGAAGCCGTTACAAATACCAAGTACAAGTCCATCCCTCTCATTCAGAAGCTTATTCAACTCCTCAGTGATGCTGGCATTACGGAATGCAGCCGCAAAGAACTTTGCCGAACCATCAGGTTCATCGCCTGCGCTGAAACCGCCAGGGAACATAACAATCTGTGCCTGTGAAATAGCCTTGGCAAACTCATGTGCCGAATCACGTATATCCTCTGCAGACAAGTTCTTAAATACCTTGGTAACCACATCAGCTCCGGCACGTTCAAAGGCTTTCGTGCTGTCATACTCACAGTTGGTTCCCGGGAATACCGGAATAAATACGGTAGGCTTAGCTACCTTATTCTTACATATATATACTTTATCAGTATTATATACAGGTGTATCAAGCTCTTTTCCACCCTTTACTGCCACTGTAGGGAATACCTTTTCAAGCGTACCCTTCCATGCCTTAAGAGCTTCATCCATACTGATATTGACATCTGCATATTCAAATATTGAATTACCAGTAACCTCACCGATTACCTGTGCTTCCTTCGGAAGCTTGTCGAGCTTATCCGGAGCGACCTCCGCAATGATACAGCCGTATAATGGTGCAAAAAGCTTGTCGGCAGGGACTGCACTGTCAAGTCTTGCACCAAGCTTATTACCGAAGGCCATCTTACTTACTGCCGGAACAATACCCTTGGCGTCAAGAGTGTATGCCGACACAATTGCCTTCTCACCGATAGCTTTGGTTATACCTGCATACAGCTTCATAATCTGCTCGTATACAGGAAGGTCATATTCATTCTTCTCAATCTCAAAGAGAACAAGCTTATTTCCTGCGCTCTTAAGCTCCGGAGTAATCACATCCTTGTAGCTTGCCACATCAACCGCAAAGGAGACAAGTGTGTTAGGAACATCCATATCATTAAATGTACCTGACATACTGTCCTTACCGCCAATTGACGGAAGTCCGAAGCCGAGCTGTGCATCATAAGCGCCAAGAAGTGCCTTGAAAGGCTCGCCCCAGCGGGATGTATCCTCTGTCATTCTCCTGAAATATTCCTGGAAGGTGAAACGTATCTTGGAGAAATCACCTCCGGCACAGACAACCTTGGCAATGGACTCAATTACTGCATATATAGCTCCATGATACGGGCTCCATGAAGAAAGGTAAGGGTCAAAGCCATAGCTCATCATGGTTACTGTATCCGTCTTGCCCTTAAGTACAGGAAGCTTGGCAACCATGGTCTGTACCTCTGTAAGCTGGTACTTACCACCATAAGGCATATATACCGAACCGGCGCCAATGGAGCCGTCGAACATCTCCACGAGTCCCTTCTGTGAGCACACATTAAGGTCTGCCAGAGTCTCAAGCCATTTAGCGCGAACATCTGTAACCTTCTCACCCTTAAAGCAGCTTCCGTCCTTGGATGGGATATTAACCTTAACATCTGTCTCCTGATGTGCTCCGTTGGTGTCGAGGAAGGCACGGCTGATATCTACGATCTTGTTGCCTCTCCAGTACATTACAAGGCGCTTTTCCTCTGTAACCTCTGCAACAGGAACAGCCTCAAGGTTCTCCTCTGCTGCAAATGCAAGCATCTTGTCAACATCCTTCTTATCCACAACCACTGCCATTCGCTCCTGAGACTCTGAAATTGCAATCTCAGTACCGTCAAGACCTGCATATTTCTTCGGAACCTTATCAAGATTAATGTTAAGTCCGTCTGCAAGCTCACCGATTGCAACGGATACACCACCTGCACCGAAGTCATTACACTTCTTAATCAACAGACTGACTTCCTCACGGCGGAACAATCTCTGTATTTTACGCTCTGTAGGAGCATTACCTTTCTGTACCTCAGCTCCGCAGGTCTCAATGGAACTCTCTGTATGTACCTTTGAAGAACCTGTGGCACCGCCGCAACCGTCACGTCCCGTTCTTCCTCCGAGAAGAATAATGATATCGCCCGGGTCAGAAGTCTCACGAATTACATTTTTGCGAGGAGCTGCACCCATTACCGCACCGATTTCCATTCTCTTGGCAACATAATTCGGATGATAGATTTCCTTTACATAGCCTGTGGCAAGACCAATCTGGTTGCCATAGGAGCTATAGCCGTTAGCTGCGCCGCGAACCAGCTTCTTCTGCGGAAGCTTACCCTTAAGAGTCTTATCAACCGATACCGTAGGGTCTCCGGCACCTGTAACACGCATTGCCTGATATACATAGGTTCTGCCTGACAGTGGGTCACGGATTGCACCTCCAAGACAGGTAGCCGCACCACCGAAAGGCTCGATTTCAGTAGGATGATTATGTGTCTCATTCTTGAAGTTCACAAGCCATTCCTCTGTCACGCCATCAATTGTAACAGGAACGACAATGCTGCAGGCATTAATCTCATCGGACACCTCCATGTCGTCAAGCTTGCCTTCCTTCTTAAGCTTGCGCATGGCAAGGAGAGCTATATCCATAAGGCATACGAACTTGTCATCCCTTCCCTTGAATATCTCTTCTCTGTCAGCGAGATAACGGTTATATGTATCCACAATAGGCTTCTTGTAATCGCCCTCGCCGAAGGTAACATTCTTAAGCTCTGTGGAGAATGTAGTATGACGGCAGTGGTCTGACCAGTATGTATCCAGCACGCGGATTTCCGTCATGGACGGGTCACGCTTCTCCTCAGCAGAAAAATACTTCTGAATATGCTCAAAATCCTTGAAGGTCATGGCAAGACCAAGAGAATCGTAAAGCTCCTTAAGCTTATCCTGCGCCATACTGATAAAGCCATCAAATACAATGACATCCGCTGGCTCAGCAAATACCGAAACAAGAGTCTCAGGCTTGGCAATATCAGCTTCGCGGGAATCAACAGGGTTGATGCAGAAGTTCTTGATACGCTCTAATTCCTCATCGGTAATATCACCATCGATAGCATAGATTGTCGCTGTGCGGATTACCGGCTCCTCATCCTCCTTAAGCAGCTTCACGCACTGTACGGCAGAATCTGCTCTCTGGTCGAACTGTCCCGGAAGATACTCAACGCCAAATACCTTCTCGCTTTCCTTTTTCTCAAATTCTTCTTCATATACATAATCAACCGGCGGTTCAGAAAATACTGTAACTAAAGCATCCTTGTACACATCTTCTGAAATGTTCTCAATGTCATAGCGAATCAGCACACGCACATTTTTAACTGTGTGAATGTCCAGATAATTAGAAATCTCATCGCTAAGTTCCTTCGCCTTGACAGCAAATGCAGGCATTTTCTCGGAATAAACTCGTCTTACGTTGCTCATGTTCTCCTCCATAGCTATGTCTTATGACATATTATTTTTTATGATTTAAATAAGAGTGCGCTTGCGCACTCTTTCGCGCCCGAGCGGATTGCGCAGCAATTAATTCCTCTCCGCGAGGTGCGCATCATGGCACGCAGTGCCTTTTGACTTATAGGGAATTCCAGAGGAATTTCCTATAAGTTAAATAACCGGCTAAGCCGGGTACAACCGTTAGTTACTCATGCAGTCTCCTGATAATCCTATAGACCACATTATTCTCCATTACAGTGGGTGCAGTATGTGCAAAAAATATAATTCCCTCGGTAGGCGAAATAATCTGATTGATAACCTCACCCTCATAGGGGTCGATAACCTCGCCTATAATATCGCCTCTGAATACCGGGTCGCTTGGCTTCTTAAGTCCCCGGTACAGACCTGCCGTATCAGTCTTGACAGCCATAAGCTCATCCTCATCAAGCACATGGGCAATATAACCACTGTGGTTATAATACTTGATAATACCCATTCTAGTCAAGAAGCGAAGTACAGATGCCACTGCCTGCCTTGCAGACACATCATCAATATAATCGCTGCAGTTGGAATATATGGAAAAAGCGCAGGTTCCGTTCATCTGCCAGTTGTAATTAAGTGTCGTGGTGTCAAGTGGCTTGGGCTTGCGGATTACCACGTATGGCAGTCCGAAAAGATTGGCAAGGCTGGGACTCTGGTGTCCCGTCTCCATCATACGGACATGGGGAATGAAATCTCCCGGCATATAAAAGCTTGTAAACTGTATGCCATAGCTGTAGCCCTTAATACTGTCAAACAGCTCTGCAGCAATATTCTGTGTGGTGTCTCCGCCATGTATCCCCGGAAATCTTCTGTTGATATCTGAATTATCCATCGCCCAGAAGCGCTTCTGCACATTGACGGAATAGTGGTTAAGGCACGGCACAACCAGTATCTCGTTGTTGGATGTAATCTGTCCTCTCTCCTCCAGCTCGCCAAGAATTCTGATAAGCTGGGAGCATATGTACATCTGCTGATATTCATTTCCCCTTATGGCTCCCACAATGCAGGCTGCCTTATCTCCGCTTCCGAAACTGTAGCCTGTAATTGTAAAATCCTCTCTGTGAAACCCCTTAAGGGTATACAGTTCCTTCTTATTCATGAACGCCACCTCCGAAAATACGGCAGAGAATAGCTCCTTCATATACAACCGGATACTCCCTGAATGTAAAAACAGTTCCTGAGCATGGTGCTTCCACACGGTGCAACAGTCTTCCCGTAAGCGGCTCAACAATATCTCCTATGTGCTCTCCCATCTCAACCTTCTTCAATATGCCATCATCAAAGGCTGCCATAAAAAGTCCCGTCACTCTGGCGTGGATTACGGTTATGCTTCCCTCTGAAGAAATCATAGGCTTCCTCACCGTGGTCTTATCCGCCTTCCACATTCCAAGCTCTATCATCAGGTTAAAAATTCCCTCTATTATCTGGTCACCGTACCGCCGTTCAACCTTATTTCCAACACCCATCTCAATTACAAGAGTAGGTACGCCTAAGTGATTAAGACTGTTGGCAAGTGTTGCCTCAAGCACCGTATTAATCCTATATTCCCATATAAAATCTGCATTCATGAGTTCTGCATAAGGCATCAGCTTATCCTTGAACTGATCAAAGACCCTGACCTGCGGAACTTCCTTGATAAATATATTGGAGGAATGCAAATCCACACACATATCACTTCCGATAATATCATTCACAATCTTAGAAGCCAGATATTCTGCGGTGGCACCGTTCTCCATACCCGGAAACACGCGGTTCATGTCCAGGTCGAACATAGGCATTCCACGAGTGCAGCTCTCAATACCAAGAGGATTGACTGCAGGATATATGTCAACAATTCCATTAAGCAGCTCTACATGCTCCTTAATTCTTCGGTTAAGCTCATAGCAGATATACTGTCCGTCCAGCTCGTCCCCATGTATTCCCGTAACAATGGAAAGTCTCTTGGCATCATCTGAAAGCTTCGCTGACATAATACGGTTCTTGCGTATAACAATCTTTTCGCTGACAGGCATATCCACTGTCACTACTTCTTCTACCATAAATAATGCTCCTACATAATCTCATTATTTCGATTATAAATCAAAACTCTTTTTTCTTCAACACTTTTCCAGAATTCAGCCACAACCCCCGGTGCCTGTTCCATATTGACAAGTCTGTAGTCATCCCACTCCTCCGGAAAAAGCCTCACATATTCTTTTTTTGCAAATCGTTCGTCCAGCAGAAGAATTACCCCCACATCCTCCATGGTTCGTATCACGCGCCCCGCAGCCTGCATAACCTTGTTCATCCCCGGATATGTGTAGGCATAGTCATAACCCATTCCCTCCTTGGCATCATAGTAATCCCTAAGAAGCTGCCTTTCCGTACATATCTGTGGTATACCCGTCCCAACAATAATGCATCCAATCAAACTCTCATTCTTTAAATCAATACCCTCAGAAAAAACACCGCCTGTCACGCAAAAGCCAATGCATCCTCCGCCACCTTCACCATCATCCCCGGTGGCCGTTCCCGAACGGAACCTGTCGAGAAACTCCTCCCTCTCCTGCTCCTTCATTCCGCGACTCTGGACATATATCCCCTCCGCGCCCTCATCGTCAAGATATAGCCTGTAGACATTTTCCATATATCCATAGGAGGGAAAGAAAACCATATAATTGCCTTTTTTCTGCTTTGTTACTCTGTCAATATAGTTCTTGATTTTTCTAAACTCATTCTCGTTGCGCCTTGTGTAACGGCTTGTGACATCATAGCCCACAGCCAGACACCTGTTTTTCCGGTCAAATGGTGAGCGCACATATATGGCATAGTCATCCCTGCTGCTTAAAAGTTCCTTATAGTACATAACCGGCAGTAGGGTTGCTGAAAAGAACACTGCCGCCCTTCCCTTATCAAGACATTCCGAAAGGCAAGGTGACGGATTAACGCAGTACAGCTTAATCATAAAGCCTTCATCCGTCTGCTCCGTGTATATGACATAGTTGTCCTGCATATGGTCATTCATATTGAGAAAATGGCGCACAGCAAAAAAAAGCTCGGATACCTCCTCGCTGTATTCGAACTCTCTCTTTTCCTCAAAGAAACGTGTAAACTCCTCGTAAAGACGGTTCAGTGACAGTGCAAGGGCACCGATGCTTTCAAGAACTGCCACACTGTCACATTCACGCTTAAGCGTCAGCAGCTCCTTATTGCATTTTGCCAGCGCAGACGCAAGTCTCTTGTCCGCTCCGGTCACCAGCTTATGCACCTTAAGGAAATCTTCCTTTAGAAGCTTTGCACTGTACATCTCCCTTGCACGGTCCACAAGATTATGAGCCTCGTCAATAAGAAAAATATAGTCTCCCTGTACGCCCTCCGAGAAGTAGCGTTTCAGATACACGTTTGGGTCAAACACATAATTATAATCACAGATAATGCCATCAACCCAATAGCTCGCATCAAGGCAGAATTCAAAAGGACATACCGTATGCTTTGCGGCATATCTTTCAATGGTCTCACGGTCAATTACGTCCTCATGGGTAACCATGTCGTACACGGCATCATTTACACGATCAAAATGTCCCTTGGCATAAGGGCAAGCAATGGGATTACACTCTGTTTCACCGGTCATGCAGACCTTCTCCTTGGCAGTAATTGTGATTGTACGAAAATATGCCCCCCTGCCCCTTAGTATGGCAAAGGCTTCCTCGGCAACGGTTCTTGTAATTGTCTTGGCTGTCAGATAGAAAAGCTTATCCCCTAAGTCCTCCCCCACGGCCTTCACCGCCGGAAACACCGTGGACATGGTCTTGCCCACACCCGTAGGTGCTTGTATAAAAAGCTTCTTTCCAAGGCTTATTGTCTTATATACACTGACTGCAATGTCCCTCTGTCCGTCACGATAGGCAAAAGGAAACTCCAAGCCTTTAAGTGAATCACGCCGCTTAAGCTTCGCTTCATATAAAAAATCACTCCATCTTTTGAAGCTGTGCAGCACTTCTAAAAACCACTTCTCAACCTGTTCAAAAGAGTAGCTTTCTGTAAAATATTTCACCTCGTCGGTATCAAGATTGACATAGGTCATCATTATGCCTATGTGATCAAGTCCGTCATTGACACATTTCATATAGGCATAGCACATTGCCTGTGCCTTGTGAACTGCAACAGGCTCCTCGATGAATCGAAGTTCCCTGTAGGTTCCCTTGATTTCGTCTATTGTAATCTGCTCTTCTTCAGTAATTACACCGTCCGCCCTGCCTTCAAGGACAATGGTATATTTATCAAAGGGGAATTCCATCTTCATGGGAACCTCAGCCACATACTGGGAGCCCATCTGTTTCTGGATTCTTCGGTGTGCCCTGCTGCCGGCATCCATGGCATTCTTATCCGCACCCCGACCCCGTCTGTTATCAATATCGCCTTCCCGACATACGAACTCCACATAATTGCGGACTGAAATTCTTAGTATATTATCCTTGAATGTGTACATGCCCGTATGCCTCCGTTTTCTTAGTGCAGGAAGTCATCCATTCCTGCTTCAACAATGCATTTATAAAAATATGCTATCGGGTAAAAGCTCTGGGCGAAATTCTTAGTGGAATCACCCGACCATACCATGGCATCCCCTACGATAAGCTTGTCACCACCCGAATATTTGGTAGGTTCCTTAATGCAGCGCTTTAATGTTCCCAAACCTGCCTCAAGATATTTTTTATCACCTGTAAGCTCATAGCCTGTTGCCATTGCCTCCAGCAAAAGAGTGTTATTTCCAAGACGCTGAAGACTTGGGAGTTCCTTATAATAAAACAACCCACAATCAAGCATGCAGTTGTCGACAAGATCATCCACTGCCAGCATAATGAGCTTTTTAAGCTTGTCCGATGGCTCAATTCTGTAATATCGCATAAGGCTTCCCACAGCTACCGATATCATGAATCCTACACGGATTAAGGTATTGTCCGTATATGTGGCCTCAAAGCTTCCGTACTCATTATACCAGCCCTCAAAAAATCCAACAATGGAATCACATTTTTCTTTCCACCTGGCATCCGCAGTCTCAACGTACAGTGCCGTGAGCGTTCTGAGTGCCCATCCGGTCTCTCTGGCATTACTCTCACCGGCTCTGCTGTATTCCGGTGTTTCAAGAAGCCGCAGGACATTTTCACCAATTCCTATTGCAGTCTCTAAGCCCCTCTCATCACCTGTAAAATGATAATAATCAAGAAGACCCTCAACCCACTGATGGCTTGGCACAAGCACGCCGTTCATAACATGCCCCTTGGTATGTTCAATCTGCCCTCCAATTCTTAATGGGTCACTGCTGTAATGGCATACATCCACATCCATCCAGTGGCTTGCATGAACTATGCAGAAGTCCAGATATCTGCGTATTCCGCTTCTCATATACATTAGGGCGCAGGCATGTGGAAAGTCATATTCATTATTCACCCACACCGGAGCACCACCGCCCCTTCCCTGTTTGGTATAATTCGGGTCGATAGTATCACCCCAGTTCAGCATACCGAAGCTTCTCGCCCTGGAATCTCCCTTACTGATTAGCAGAATTTCTATATCCGGCGACATTCTGTCTGCAAAAACATCCGTAACCGCTCCGGACTGCCTGTATACCTCCGACTCAATAACCGGTCTGTCCGGCATCTGATATATAAGGCTGCGGCTGTCAAGCTCCGACAGACTCTCCTCCTTGTCATGAAAATGCAGCATAAACCGCTGTTCCCTCGCCATTCCTGACTGCATTACCACCTTATTAAATCCCTCCGGAACAAGCATTACATACAGGCCGTCCTTATCCGCCTTGACAGCCTTCGGATAATTCTGCTGTGCCTGATATATTGTAGCGCACACACCTCCACGGGAATCCGTGCGGTCTGCGAAGAATGTCCCGTAAAACACCTCCGACATATGCTCATTACCTTCCATAAGAAGAGCCTTGTCATAAGCTGCCTTATTTACCTCGGCACCATCCCTGCCTATAAGAAAATCAGTGCGGTAATTGGAGGAAGCAGCACAGGTTCGCACACTGTCCGCAGGCGCCAGTTTCTCAATTGCTTCCAAGTCCTTGATTCCCCTGGTTTTGTATACAGGTCCTTGATCTGTCTCAAGCTTAAGATTCATATCGCCGCAGCCCGTGGAATCAATCATTGAGGAGGCTTCCATATCCTTTAATGATATATTAAAATCCGCATTCTCTTCCGATTTTATTGCAAATACCAGAGATTTCACCGTAATCGGTGCTTCTGAGGTATTAAACAGGCGGTAGCTGATATCCAGCCATGGTTTACCTGCATAGGCTGTTATTCTAAGTTCGAACTTATAATGTCCGCCCTCCTCGCACCCTCCGTTACCGGCGCTGTTGCAGCCATCGGCGGCAAGTATAGTGCATACAGGTCCTTCTTCCACCACTCGCCACTTGTCTATAGACACCTCGTACTCACTTCCAAGCCCGTCGCAGAGTACAGGGCCTACAAACTGCTGTGCCGTGTAGGTTATTCCGTTATGGCTGAGGCTGTCAAAAATATGCTCCGAATAGTTTTTAAGTGTAAATTTAAGGCACCCGGTATCCACAAAAAATCCGTCCTTCTCATGCACAGTCTCAAGCTGCATTCCCGATTCCCTACAATCTTCCAAGGCAAGCCCACTCTCTTGTACATCCCTGTCATCAAGGTACAATGAAAAGTCCTTTGCCCCATTGGCAGGCAGATTTCCCATAAAGCGCGTGAACGCAAAGCGCACCGAACCGTCATCATATCTCGATGTCACCTTGCTCTGACTTGGAAGACAGCTATTTCCATCCACTACCTTTATCTGCGAAATCTCCTTAAGGCGTCCTTTTTTTAATGGAAAACCCACCCACATCGGTTCCATATTTCTTGAACAGCAATATAACTTTTCCAAATGCAGATTAAACATGATTTGTCTCCTTTACTTTAATTTTACACTTTTTCCAAAGATTTGTTTTATATACAATATATAATATCAAAGATGATATTCCGTTGCTGACAACAACCGAATACCATACGCTCCTGACCCCCATATGCAGGACACTCTCACATATAAAAAGCGTCAGAAATCTGAATACCCACAGTCTTGTGGCATCCACAAGCATTGTGACCTCCGTATGCCCCGTACCCTGAAAAAGTCCGGATGTGGAATTGTATATTCCGTTGGTCCAACACCAGAATGCCATAATCGACAGGAAGTCCGCTGCCATGGCAACCACAGCCTCATCATCATTAAAGATGCTGACTATAGCCTTGGAGACAGGTGCCCTCGACAAAATCATACCGCCTATAAACAAAAAAACAACACAAATATTTCTCGATAATATATATCCTTTTCTGGCGCGTTCTACTTGTCCTGCACCCATATTCTGTCCTACTATGGTAGCAGTGGCAGAGCCTATACCGTTAGACGGAAGCGTTATAAGGCTGTTAACCTTATTTCCGATACCGTATGCTGCCATGGCCTCAGTGCCATACTTGTACACATTTTTACTCATAAGGAGAAAGCCAAACTGCATGGTGCTTCCGCCGATGGCAGTCGGCAACCCTATCCTTAAAATATCCTTAAGTTTATCCTTTTCAAACCTGAAGCCCCTAAATGTCAGATATACCTGATTGTTCCTGTTAAGAAGTGAACACAGTGCAATGACCGCAGGCGGCACCTTGGCAAACAGGGTTGCAAACGCAGCTCCGGCAATCCCCCATTTCCATACCACCATAAAAAGGGGATCCATTATCATGTTAAGAACTATGCCCACCACATTTAACAGCATCGGATGCAGCGTATCCCCCTGAGCCTGATTTATAGCCGTGTACATATTAATTGTAAACAGAAAAGGCATGTCCAGAATAACAATCTGAAGGTACTGCCTGCTGTATGTATATATGCTCCCATCAGCTCCGAGCCATGAGACAATTCCCCAGGCTGCAGCAAAGCATGCAGCCGCACATGCAATAGAAAAAAGCATAGCGCAGACATATATCTGGCTCGCCATCTTCTTAGCCTCTGCCACCGCCTTCGCACCGATATACTGCGCCACCAGAACAGAACCTGCCACAGTAATACCTGCACCAAAATTAATAACTATATTCTGAACCGGAGTCACCAGATTAATTGCCGCCAGCTCTTCTTTGCCTATATGTCCGAGCCAGTAGGTGTCCGTCAGATTATACATTGTCTGTAAAAAACTGTTGATTACAACAGGAACAGCCAGCGACAAAATAGCCTTGAGCATATTTCCGCTTAAAATCAAATCACTGTTATTTTTCCGTGCCATTACAAGCCTCCGAACCGATTATACTATTACTTACAGTTTCTATTGAAATATACTACATTTTTAGCGTAATATCCACTGCTTTATTAATTAAATTGCATTTTTCTACTGTTTTTTTTACTTGACAGTATATATAATTAATTTGTAATATGTTGCCAGATGAAGGAGGCTTTTTGTATGATATTAAGCGATAAACAAAAAGATTTTGACATTACACAGGTTAAAGGAAAAGCATATACCGAGATGAAGGATGCACACTATCATCCATATTATGAATTTTACTATCTTCTGTCAGGCACAAGAAAATTATTTATTAATGACACAATATATTCTGTCAAGCACGGTGACCTTGTTATTATTCCCAAGGGTGAACTGCATCGCACCACATACATATCCGGCGATACCCATGAACGCATTGTAATGATATTCAGTGATGCATTTATTGCACAGCTTGTGGAGCAGATTGGCGAGGATGCATTTAAAAGATGCATCACAAAAAGACAGCTTACGATTCCCACAAACCGCCGTGAATACATTGAAGAGCTGTTCGGCAAAATAATCCGTGAGCACAACGGCGTAGATTCCTATTCCGGATATATGCTCAAGCTGTATGTGGATGAGCTCATTATGTTCGTCCTTCGTTTCTGTGTCAACACCGAAAAAAACAATACCCCCGCGCAAATCGGTGATGATATCATATCGGATGCCGCTCATTTTATATCATGTAATTACGCCCAGGATATAAACTTAAAACAGCTTGCCGACAAGTACAATATGAGCCCATCTTATTTTTCGCGCAAGTTCAAGCTGTGCACCGGATTCGGCTACAAAGAATACTTAAGCACAATACGAATCATGGAAGCCTGTACCCTCTTACTTAAGACCAACCTGTCAATTACCGAGATTGCGCAGCAATGCGGCTTCGAGGACAGCAATTACTTCGGTGACAGCTTTAAAAAAGCCAAAGGAATATCACCAAGAGATTACAGAAAAGCCAATGGTGTCATATAGCATCGGGATTAATTCTGCTTAGCACATTTCTTGTATAGGTACTGAATGATATCCTTACGTGTCACAATTCCGATAAATACATTGTCATCATCCACAACAGGTACAAAATTCTGCCTGATTGCCAAATCAATCAGGCTCTCCATTCTCGCCTCGGCATTAACCGGCTGGTTATTCACCCTACGCTTAATGTCCGAAATAGGAATCTCCTCTGCCTGTTCAAAGGTCACCACATTCTCATCCGCCATTTTCCAGAGCAGATCTCCCTCCGTAATCGTACCTACATACTTACCGTCCCTGCTGATAATCGGCATGGCGGTATACTTATGGAAACGTATCTTTTCCAATACCTGTCTTATGTTTGAATCCTCATATACATATACAACATCGCACTTCGGTGTAAGAAAAAATAAAACATTCTGCATATCGTTCATCCTTTTCCTCCTTAGTTACTTATAGCTTAGCAAAAAAATGTGAACAGAATAAGTACAAAATGAAAAATAAAAAGAAAAATCCGATAAATCCAAAACTTAAGATTTATCGGATGAATGCCTTTTTACTCAACCTGTTCCAATCGGCGATATAACTGGACAATCACTTTTTCATCTCCATACATAGCACTGGTAAATGAATATTCACAATGATGCGTAATACCATCTACCTTACGATGAAAATGCAATGTATACATTCCCTGTTCATAGACTTCATTAAATAACACGTCAGGATGAAGAGCCTTAAGCAGGCTTTCTCTTTCATCTTCACTAACATATAGCAGAACATACCCTTGAGTTTCTTCCCAAAAGTTACCGCCTTCAAATAATCGATTGATTCTACGATGACGGGAAATATCAGTTTGTATACTAACTAATTCTCTTGAAAGTGTCGTTGGATGAATAATCCATATTGCATTATACGTATTCGTCAAGCTACTTGCTAAACACTTTTCAACATCAGTCACGTCATCTCGCAAAACGCCATTCTTATTTTTAGCATTATTTGTTTCACCTAAAAGCATTAACGCATTCGTAATTTGTCCTCTTTGATTCTTATCCCCCGCTAAATATTCTACGTAATATTCCTTTCCGTCAACTCCGGTAAAGATATACGTAAGTGTCGGTGATGTTTTAAGTCTTCCCGACAAAGTATTAGGATTAATAAATTCAGAAAAACGTAATTTATTCTTATTTTCTACTAGTTCCAACGTATTTTTAATAAATGGGATATATTCAACCGGATCACTCCAACCATATTCTCCACTGGCTATTTTAGTAAGTTTTGTCACCGCAACCTTATCTAAATCTAAGTGATACACTACCGAATAGCCATTCACTAACGCATGAATTAACGAACTTGTACCTAAATTCAACGTTTCGTTTCGAACTTCATTTCCTACACCATCCAATTTACCTGACATTTCCGCTGTATAGATACAATACTGATTTCTTCCATTGGCTTTCGCCGTAAACAATGCCTGGTCAGCTTGACGAAACAAGAATTCCCATTCGCGATCACACGATAAAGTTGTGGTAATGCCAATACTATTTGTTATCTGATAACCATCTAACATGAAATGTATTGTTTCATATATTGTTTGTGCAATTTCAGTTGAATCGAAAACAATCGGAACCATCAGTACGAATTCATCACCACCATAACGAATAGCAAGAGATTGTTCACCAAGTATCTCCTTAATTCGTTCTGCTTCTTCTTTCAATACTTTATCTCCGAATTCATGTCCTCGCACATCATT
>CAMAKT010000002.1 GCA_945836135.1 uncultured Clostridia bacterium
AAGTTCCGATGCAATTACATTAATAATATTCATATTTTGTTTATCCTTCCGCGGGAAAATCCCCATAATGATTTATTATAAAACATTTTAAATCGTATGTCCATGGTTAAAGCGTCAAAAATGCCCTGTGCATAAGGTCTGTTAAGCCTTATGCATCGGGCATTCATCAATCCGGTATATCTAATTATGCTTCATAAAATGCTTTATAGATTGCTTTGAAAGCTCTCTCAAAGTCTTCTTCCTTAACAGCTACAATGATATTAAGCTCTGAAGAACCCTGGTCAATCATCTTGACATTGATGTTCTCCTCAGCAAGTGCGGTAAAGAGCTTAGCTGCAGTACCGTGACTCGACTTCATTCCACGCCCTACCACAGCTATAAGTGCAAGTCCCGATTCAATCTCAATGACATCCGGATGAACATTTCTGTGAAGACCTGCAAGAACTTCCTGTTCCTTCTCAACAAACTCATCCTGATGAATTACAACTGACATGGTATCAATACCGGACGGTGTATGCTCAAAGGAAAGTCCCTGTTTCTCGAATACTTCCAGAACCTTGCGTCCGAAGCCTATCTCAGAATTCATCATATCCTTCTCTATACTTACAACGGTAAAGCCCTTCTTGCCGGCAATTCCGGTGATTACATAGTCCGGCTTACGTGAAGTGCTCTCCACAATCATAGTTCCCGGATCCTCTGGCTTGTTGGTATTGCGGATATTAATCGGGATTCCCTCCTTACGTACAGGGAAAATGGCCTCATCATGAAGAACGGTAGCGCCCATATACGACAGCTCTCTGAGCTCCTTATAAGTAATGGTCACAATCGGCTTAGGATTGTCGATAATTCTCGGATCAGCAACAAGGAAACCTGACACATCCGTCCAGTTCTCATACAAATCCGCCTTAACGGCTCTTGCAACTATGGAGCCTGTTATATCGGAACCTCCTCGGGAGAATGTCTTGATTGTATCGTTCGGACGAATACCATAGAAGCCCGGAACCACTGCTCTGTCTACCGTCAGCAGTCTCTCAGACATAACCTGATTGGTCTTCTTGGAATCGAGGTTACCATTGGTATCGAAGAAAATAACTTCCTCCGCATCTACGAACTCATATCCTAAATATTTGGCAAGAATAATACCATTGAGATACTCGCCTCGTGAAGCCGCATAGTCACGTCCTGCTCTTGCACGGAATGCAGCCTCAATATTCTCGAACTCTTTTTCAAGAGAAAGGTCAAGCCCAAGCTCTGAGATAATCTCATTATATCTGGCCTTAATATCGTCAAAAATATCCGAAAAATCATATCCCTTAGACGCAACACCATAGCAGTCATAGAGCATGTCAGTAACCTTGGTATCCTCCTTGAAACGTTTACCCGGCGCAGATGGCACAACATATCTTCTCGAATCGTCTGCATGAATAATATCTGCCACCTTGCGGAACTGCTCTGCACTGGCAAGTGAACTTCCGCCGAACTTAACAACCTTTAACATTATAATTTCCTCCACATAGTTTATAGCTCAATTCTTATTCTGTTTTTAATGCCCTTAAGACTGTTGGCAGCCTTAGCAAATTCTGCTTCCTTGATTGCTCCCGTAACGAAAGCAAACTCTCCCTCGCATACATTGTCACAAAGCGTAACACCACCGAAAAGTTCCTCAAGTACCGGAAGTTTCTCCGATGCGTCGCCTTCCATACGGACATAGAAGCAGTTCTCCACTTCATCAATAGGGATAAGATCCCTCTTATCCTGAGCCCATCCGTTATTGACATGATGTCCCCTGTTGCGCACTGCGTCCACAATATCGGACACTACAGCACTGGCAGTTGGAAGCTTGCCTGCACCGGCGCCATAAAACATAACATCCCCTAACATATTGCCTTTCACACATACGGCATTGACAACATCATGAACCGACGCAAGAGGCTTCCCATAGCGCAGCATTCTTGGTGTCACCATCACATACATACCTGTATCGGTGACACAGCTCTTGGCAACCAGCTTAATTGTAACGCCAAGCTTAGCTGCATAAGCAAAATCCTCTGCTGTAACTGCTGTGATTCCCTCTGTATATACGTCCTCAAAATTAACCTGCTGACCTGAAACGATAGAACTTAAGATTGCAATCTTGCGTCCTGCATCAAAGCCTTCCACATCAGCCTCAGGATTACGCTCCGCATATCCCAGACTCTGTGCCTGAGCAAGCACGTCGCTGTATGAAGCTCCCTCTTTTTCCATCTTTGTAAGGATAAAATTAGTGGTCCCGTTGAGTATACCCGATACCTCCAGCACCTCATCGGCAGTTATACACTGTTCCAACGGGCGAATAATCGGAATACCTCCGGCAACACTTGCCTCGAAAAAGAAATTTGTGTTCCTCTCCTTGGCAATGCCCAGTAGCTCTGCGCCATGCTTCGCCACAAGCTCCTTGTTAGAGGTACATACACTCTTTCCCTGCAAAAGTGCCGATTTAACAAAGGAATATGCCGGATTAACCCCTCCCATCACTTCAACTATTACCGAAACTTCCGAATCGTTAAGGATAATGTTGAAGTCATGTACTACCTTCTTCTCAATCGGTGTACCGGGAAACTCCTTCAAATCAAGAACATACTTGAGATTAATCTCCTCCCCGGCATTTCTGCATAAAACTGACGCATTTCTGCTTAACACCTCTACTACACCTGAGCCTACTGTGCCGTAGCCAAGAACCGCTACATTAACCATCCTGATTTTCCTCCATTAACTGCTTTGCATCTTCCGTTTCTTCCACGGTAAGTAAATTGTGAATATCAATAATAAGTACAAGCCTACCTTTGGTATTGGCTACCTTTGTAAAATATCTTGTGTCGGCATTAGCTGCTATACTCGGAAACTCACGTATATCATCTGCTGATAAATCATCAATTTCCTCTACCTCGTCAACCTCAACTGCCAGTTTCATATCCGGCAGATTGGTTATAATAAGCTTTGTTTGATTAGGTGATGGCGGAAGATTGAACTTCTCTCGCAAACTGTATACAGGAATAATGTCTCCTCTTAAGTTGATAATACCTCTAATATTATTTGAAGCATTAGGAACCCTTACAACCGTCTGGTCTTTTTCAATTGCATTGACATACTGTATATCAATTCCATACAGCTCATTACCTATTCTGAATACAATCGGTTTAAAAGTATCTGCCATAGTAATCCTCCTCTATTCCTGTGTATTTTTCTTACCTAAGCTCAGCCACTTAAGGTATGCTCCCATAAATCTGTCAATGTCACCGTCAAGAACTGCTGCTGCATTGCCGGACTCCTCACCTGTACGGTTGTCCTTCACCATAGTATATGGCTGCAAAACATAGCTTCTTATCTGACTTCCCCAGCCGTTATCCATAACCTCGCCACGGATATCAGCCGTCTTCG
The DNA here is from genome assembly GCA_945836135.1 of uncultured Clostridia bacterium. Classification (GTDB taxonomy): domain Bacteria; phylum Bacillota; class Clostridia; order Lachnospirales; family Lachnospiraceae; genus CAG-882. The sequence continues at coordinate 3,418 of CAMAKT010000002.1, forward strand.
CAGCATTCTCAGCCTGCTTGAGTAAAAACAGCTTTGCCCTTAACATCTGCATTGCCTTATCCTTATTCTGATGCTGCGAGCGCTCATTCTGACACTGTACCACTGTTCCTGTCGGAATATGCGTAATTCTGATAGCAGAAGAGGTCTTGTTGATATGCTGTCCACCTGCTCCGCTTGAACGATAGGTATCAATCCTCAAATCGTCCTCATTAATCTCAATGTCCACATCTTCTTCAATATCCGGCATAACATCACAGGATACAAATGAGGTCTGACGCTTACCTGCGGCATTGAAGGGTGAAATACGCACAAGTCTATGCACTCCATGTTCGGACTTCAGGTAGCCATAAGCATTGAGACCGTTGACCTGAATGGTAACGGATTTGACACCCGCCTCATCACCTTCAAGGAAATCCAGCGTTTCTACCGAATAGCCTTTATTATTGGCCCATCTTGTATACATGCGAAGCAGCATGGATGCCCAGTCACAGGACTCCGTTCCGCCCGCACCCGCATGAAGTGTAAGTATCGCGTTGCACTTGTCATACTCACCCGACAGAAGTGTCTCCATCTGAAGCCTTTCAAAGAGGCTCTCGAAATTGTCAACAAGCTGACCTATCTCAGGTATAAGGCTCTCGTCATTCTCCTCGTATGCCATCTCAATAAATTCCTCGGCATCCTGCTTATCCTTCTCAAGCTTCTTAAAATCCTCAATATCAGCCTTAAGCCCCTTGAGTTCTTTCATATAATTGTTGGACTGTTCAGGATTGTCCCAGAAATCCGGCTCCTCCATATGTCTCTCAATTTCTTCAATTCTCTTCGACTTATTAGCTAAGTCAAAGTGAATCCCTCAATTCGGTTAATGGCTGCTCGTATCCGCCAAGGCGGAATTTAAACTGATCTAATTCGACCACTAATCTCACCACCCTTATTTTTATATATTATACATAAAAGAATATTTTTTGCAATTAAAATTTTAAAGTTTTAGCGCATTGCAGTTATGCATTTCTTCCGCAACAGTTCTTATACTTAAGTCCCGAGCCGCAAGGACATGGGTCATTACGCTGAATTTTCTTCGTTTCACGCTTGACAGGCGCCTTGACAGCACTGTCATCGCGGTTAGTACCCGTAACCTTGGCAACCTGCTCTCGCTTCTCTGTCTTCTGCTCAACCTTCACATGGGTAATAAGACGTACCGTATCCTCCTGAATTCTGGATATCATGCTGTCAAACATATCATAACCCTGCATCTTGTATTCAACAAGCGGGTCTTTCTGTCCATAGGCATTAAGACCGATTCCCTGTCTTAACATATCCATATCATCTATATGGTTCATCCAGTTAGTATCAATGGCACGGAGCAGACATACACGCTCGATTTCGCGAATATGCTCAGGAACCGGGAATTCTGCTTCCTTCTCCGCATAGAACTTAACCGCGCGCTCCTCCACTGCCTGAACAAGTTCCTTCTTACTGCGATATCCGTCCTCAACCTTCACAGGCTCGATAGGCACAAGTCTTATGAGATTCTCGTTAAGCTCTGCATAATTCCACTCGGCAGGATCACCGTCGTCATTGATTGAGTAATCAATATAGCCCTCAATCTTATCCTTCATCATCTTAATTATGTCATTTCGCAGATTCTGTCCGTCAAGCACCTTGCGGCGTTCGGCATAAATAGTTTCTCTCTGCTCATTCATTACCTGGTCATAATCAAGAAGATTCTTTCTGATACCAAAGTTATTAGTCTCGACCTTCTTCTGTGCTCCCTCAATTGCCTTAGAAAGCATGCTGTGCTCAAGGCGTTCATTCTCAGGAATCTTAAGAGCATTGAACATGGCCATCAGCTTATCAGATGCAAAGAGACGCATCAAATCATCCTCAAGTGAAATATAGAAACGTGATTCACCCGGGTCTCCCTGACGTCCCGAACGTCCACGCAACTGGTTATCAATACGTCTCGACTCGTGGCGCTCCGTTCCGATAATCATAAGTCCGCCTGCTGCCCTAGCCTCATCATCCAGCTTGATATCAGTACCACGCCCTGCCATATTGGTGGCAATCGTAACAGCTCCGTGCTGTCCTGCCTGTGCAACAATCTCGGCTTCCATCTCATGGAACTTGGCATTGAGCACATTGTGCTTAATTCCCTGCTTCTTGAGGAGGTTGCTGACCTCCTCGGACTGTTCAATGGTAATTGTACCTACCAGGACTGGCTGTCCCTTTGCATGTGCGGCAACAACATCCTCAACCACTGCATGGAGCTTCTCCTTGCGGGTCTTATAAATGACATCATCATAGTCAATTCTTGCTATCGGCTTATTGGTTGGAATCTCAATAACATCCATGCCGTATATCTCACGGAACTCTTTTTCCTCAGTAAGGGCAGTACCTGTCATACCTGCCTTTTTCTTAAACTTGTTAAAGAAGTTCTGGAATGTTATTGTGGCAAGAGTCCTGCTCTCCCTTCTTACCTTAACATGCTCCTTAGCCTCAATAGCCTGATGCAGTCCGTCTGAAAAACGTCTGCCCGGCATAATACGTCCTGTAAATTCATCTACAATAAGTACCTCATTGTCCTTCACCACATAATCCTGGTCGCGGAACATAAGGTAATGGGCACGAAGTGCCAGAATAACATTGTGCTGGATTTCAAGGTTGGCAGGGTCGGCAAGATTCTCCAGATGGAAGAACTGCTCCACCTTTCTGGTTCCCTGCTCCGTAAGGTTGACTGTCTTGTCCTTCTCGCTGACAACAAAATCACCGGTCTCTTCAAAGCCGGCACCCATAATAATATCCATCTTAGATATATCGTCATTGTTGCTGGTTCCCTTTTCAAGCTGTGTTGCAAGAATATCGCACACCTCGTAAAGCTTCGTGGAGGAATTACCCTGTCCTGAAATAATAAGAGGTGTTCTTGCTTCATCAATCAATACTGAGTCCACCTCATCGATTATGGCATAGTTCAAATCACGCAGCACAAGGTTCTCCTTGTATACCGCCATGTTATCCCTGAGGTAATCAAACCCAAGCTCGTTATTGGTAACGTACGTAATATCGCACTTATAGGCTTCTCTTCTCTCCTCCGGCTTCATGCTGTTAAGTACTACGCCAACCGTAAGTCCGAGGAAGCGGTGTACCTGTCCCATCCACTCCGCATCACGTGAAGCAAGATAGTCATTAACGGTAATTACATGAACACCCTTACCCTCAAGTGCATTCAGATATGCCGGCAATGTGGCTACGAGAGTCTTACCTTCACCGGTCTTCATCTCCGATATACGTCCCTGATGCAGGATTATACCGCCAATCAACTGTACCCTGTAATGTTCCATTCCTATAGAGCGCTTGGCAGCCTCACGTACTGTGGCAAACGCCTCAGGAAGTATATCATCTAATGTCTCTCCCGCGGAAAGTCTTTTCTTGAATTCCTCGGTCTTAGCTCTTAACTGTTCATCCGTAAGTGCCTGCATAGATGGGCGAAGTGCCTCAATCTTATCCACAATAGGATAAACTCTTTTGAGTTCATGCTCACTATGCGTTCCAAATAATTTTTGAATGATTCCCATTGATATTATCTCCTAAATATAAAAATATACCCAATTATCAGTATTTTAACACCTATAAGGGGTATTTGTAAAGCAGGAATAAAAAGTGCCACATCTTCAAGATGTGGCACCCTTCGTTTACAACTTATTTCCAGCTTATGGTAACATCCTCTGTGACAGGCTTAGAAAAATCGTAGTCCCATTCTCCGCTTTGGCTCGGCGAAAGCCGTGGAACCGATGCATTCTGCCCTGCTTCAACGGTCTGCGTGCCGAACACTGCCCCCTGATAGGTAAATGTCACCGTACAAGTCTTTGGCTCATCCGTCTCGTCAGTTGCTGCCTTCGATTCACTCTCTGTACCGGTTTCACTAGTCTCCTGGGTTCCCTCTTCGTTCTTGCTATCGCTCTCTACTTCACTCTGCATCTCCGTTTCACTCCGGATTTGCGTTGTCTCTTCAGATGTATCCTCCGTTGTCTCCTCATCGGCGCGTCCGGACAAATTATCAGTCAGCTCCTCTAATTTCTCTACGGTAGTTCCCGTCAACACTGTTCCGCTTTCTGCAATTTCATGTAAGAAGTTCAATACCTGAACAGGCAGTTCTTCATATTCTATGTTCTGAGGTTCAGACAGATATTCTGTTGAATCAGTATCCATGTAAATAATGACCGCCTTTCCGTCTTCAATATATACAGTCATCTCCTGTTGGGTTCCATCCGGAAGAACAAGTCTGCTTTCTACCTTGCCTTCAAAAGTTGCAACCCAAGTATATACTTCATTGTTTTCATCGTATGTAACTTCAACCCTGAACACGGTTCCGCGAACTGCCATGACTGAATTCGGAGTGTTAACATCATATGATGAATCATCGCCCAGCTTGCTCTGAATCTCATTAGTAATTGCCCCCTGTTCAAGTTCAATGGACGTTCTCGACCTCTCTTTCGTTCCCTCCGCAACAATGGAAAGGATTGAATTTTCTTCCACCATAATATATTTATCATCGTCAAGCTTAAGACGCATATAACTGTCGGCATCGACAATAATACGGTCGCCTGATACCAGGTATAAATTTTCGACAGCCGCAATGGAGCCTATACCTTCCCGCTCAATAGCAGCGGTACCCTCAAGTTCATATATCTGTATGGAGCGATATGTATCATTCGACTTTGTATAGTTAACAATGATAAAAAACGTAACTGCTGCCAGTGCCACCACCGCTGTTGCAACAATTCCTATCCATTTTACGGACAATTTATTTTTTTCCATGCAATTATCCTCCTGTTGCTGTATTCTTTCTACTGCATCTGAAAATCATAGTCTCCGTCCGTATTGACATAGAAACTTATGTCGCCATTGTACACCGTATTGTCACCATCCACCTTCCAATTTCCACTTCCGAGCTTGTACTGCTTTCCCCTAAGAAGCGCTTTTACGCCGGCAGAGTTAATCCCGTCGCGCATCCATATTTCCTCAACCATTACAGAATATGTGGTGGAATTTCCTGCTTTGTCCTTAGCTGTAATAACATATCTGCTGCCGGAAGATTGGAGTGAAACCGTCGCCGTATTTCCCGAAAATGCAACTGCCTTCCCGTCCACGGTAACAGACGCAAGATTATCATCGGATACCGTAAATAACAGCCTATCCGCATAATAAGTCTGCCCATCTTCAATTCCCGAGATGCCGGGCGCAGTCGTATCTATCTTAAGCAGTCCAACCTGAATCGACCTTGTAACTGCACCGGTGCTTCCTTTCAAATATATAACCGGCTGTGCAGTGTTTTCCACTCTGTATGAGGTCAGGTATTCTCCGTCCATTTGTGTTGATATCAGGTAGCCATCTGCCGGAACAATGGTGACACCGCTTGTATACCAGTCCTCATTTCCCTTTGTCCCCTGCAAAATATACGGAATATCCGGGGTGGCAATATAGGAAACATTAAAGTCTGCGGTCACCTCCACCGCATGAAAATTCTTAGTCTCGGCAAAGACAGCCTTCACAGTATAGCTGCCTTCCTCCCTAGGAGCCGAAACGCTATAGGCAGTATCTGCCTCCCCCTTCTGTTTATAAAAATAAGTCACATTATCTGTTCCGTTGGTTGATGATGAAGCCTCCGGTTTCGGCTCCTCACCAACATAATAGTCCGCTACGCTAACGGCTGCACTTCCCTGTATCTTCTCAATCACACCATCCTGGTAAGTCTCGTCCTTTGGTGCAAGATAATATTCCTTAGCTTCACCTGTCAGCGTGTACTTAACAGAAATAGTCTTTCCTTCACCTGCATCCGCATTATCATAAGAGGCATCTACCGTAAAGGCTACATCGTCATCCCCGATTACTCCCGTAAGTGTTCCTCCGTTTACTGCTGCCGTGCTGCTTCCGTCATAGTTCTTGGTCTTCTCAATACTCAGACCTTCCACCTCAAGCTGCTTTTGGGTAATGTTCATTTTTACAAGCTGCTTATACTCTCCCCGAGAGCCGTCCATTTTAGTATAGCTGATGCATACCTTGCCCTCGTAGCTGCCAGGCTTCTGGTTAGGTGCGGCAGTTACCGTATAACTGTAGGTATCTGAACTTCCGCCAAGCAGATTTCTGGCTGCATTTTCGTCCTCCGTAACCACAAATGCCGGATTGTCCACTGAAATCCCCGTAATCTTAATATCACCTATATAATCCTTATTGCTGACTGTCTGGCTTATTACATCCGTCTTGTCACCATAGACTGAGGTTCCGAAATCAATGTCAGCTCCGCTTTCCATGTATGTGATAGGAACATCCGAGACCAGCAGCTTGGCGGCGTTAAGGTATACATCCTTATCTACTGTCTTTGTAACGGTGCTGCTTGGATAACCTGTGCCAAACAAGGTCGTAATATTCATACTTTCATCCGCACCGGATATCTTCAGGGCATAGCCCCCGTCCAATGTGGTTTCGATTGTACTCGAGTTAATAGCGGATGTACCTATTCCGTTGCTGAAGCCTACAGCATATTCATAATCCGTTGATTTGCAGTACAGCCCGCTCATAGTCGTATCCCCGCCAAGCTGAAAGCATGCCTGACTGCTGCTCTCAACAGTTCCGTTCTTGATGGTCCACGAACCATTCAGTTCAAATGCAGGATTACTGCTGTCGCTACTGGAAGGTGTATAACTTATTTTGTGGGAAGACAGGTCAAGTGTTCTTCCCTGCATTCCATTAACCACTTCCTCTGTAATCATATCCAGCCCCGTATCAATATTCCCTACCGCTTCTATTGTCTTAACAGCATGACAATTCTCCACAGCATTCCTAAGTCCCTCCGGTGTACTTACCTGCGCCTTATATATTGCACTCAGTGTGGCAGCAGCCCCATCAACCTCTGCATATGCTTTTGCATATGCCTCTAACGAAACATATTCATTTCCCTTACTGTCAAGCCAGCCAAGGAATTCATAACTGTTTCCATCAGTTATTCTGTCTGTATCAAGCTCCGGTGTAACACCGCTTCCGCTGTTCGTGTATATCGTCCCATCAGTTCCTATGGATACCGGTAATAAAGAGCATAAGTCTGCATTGTATGCAGCTGTCGCCTCTTCCTCTGTATACTCATATGTCTCCAGTGTAGAGCGTTGTGTATCGAGGCATACCAGTCCGCCTGCAACAACATTAACTTTATCTACTGTGAATACGGTCGGCTGTCCATTTGAATCATTAAATGTATTATCTGTCAGAACATACCCCTTGGCAAGTATTCCGCTTCCGATAGTTCCGTCGCCATAATAATTGGTATAATCCCAATTACTTCCGCTCGCTATCATCCTTGCAATTCTGCCATTATATGTTCCACCGGATATGGAAACATTGGCATCTTCTATATATTCTCCTATTACAAGGCTGCTTCCAGACTTGGCATTCAAATTAAATTCTCCTCCGGTTATTGTAAGTTCGTTTCCACTTCCTCCAATATAACAGGCATAGCCATAGCCATTGCTTTCTGAATTTTCTATAGTAAATGTTCCACCATTTATTATTATTTTAGAGCCCTTTGTATCATCTGACATAAAGACTGCACCATTAGTGCTTTTTAATTTCGGATTGCCACCTTTTGCACCTATTGTCACGTTACAACTGCTGCCTATTTTAAGCGCAGCCTCATCACCTTCAATATATCCTCCTTCAATCTCAAGACTTCCGCCGGTTGTTTCGATTGCAGTTCCATTACTTCCTGTATTAACCAGCTTTCCTTCCCCGGTGCTGCTGCCATCCACTATTATAAGTGTACCACTTGACAGGGTAAAAAAACTGTTTCCGGCAAGATTACCGCTTAAGGAATAACCATTCAGATCAATAGTCAGGGTATTTGTCCCTGCATTAATAGTATGTGAACTCGTAAGTTCAATATTACCGTTCAGAATTGCCTCTACATCACCACTTTCTAATTGCTTAATAACATTCCCCAATTCCTCCTCCGTTCTCAAATCCGTTGCGGCCTTAACAATAATCATCCCACTGCCCGGCTTGATAATAAACATTGCCGCAACTGCCACTGCTGTAATAAGTGCCATCGCCCTTTTTACTCTTTTGTTCATTCCATGCCCTCCTTCAGTGCCTCATCCAGCCAGTCCACCAACCTAAGCTCCAGCTTACCTTCCTTTGCCATGCTTCTTAACACTTCAAATGCTTTTGGTCGCGGCATTGGCTTCTTATATGGTCTGTCCACAGATGTCAATGCGTCATAGATATCCGTAACGGTGAGAATTCTCGTCTCGATACCAAGTTCTTCCCCTTTAAGATGATTAGGATAGCCTGTTCCGTTCAGGTATTCATGATGGTCTGCTGCCCACTTCGGCACCATGCTGTAATTCTTGCGGAAATGTACCTTATCAAGAATCTTTCCCGTCATTTCCGCATGGCTCTCCATCTGCTTTCTGTCCTCTGCAGTCAGTGTTCCTTTTCTGATGCTTAGGCAGTCCGTCTCTCTTTTAGTCAGGTATGACAGCTCTGTGCCGTCTTCCTTTATGTAGGATTTCTTTGACAGACTCTGCACATGCTCGTAATTCTCATCATCAAGAAATCCAACTGTATCAATTCTGCGGATAAAATCAAGTCCATCCTCAAGTTCCCTTATATAATCATCGTATTCCTTCTGCGTGATTCTGCACTTCAGAAAATCTATTTCATAATACGCTGCAAGCAGCTTAAATCGTTCCTCTATCTGTTCAATGTCCTTGTCAAGCCTCGTTGCTCTGTTCATTATTCGCAATGGTATTACCATCTTGCCTATATCATGCAATAATGCGGCCAGCAGAAGTTTCTCCTTTCGTTCCTCATCGAAGAATTCCTCACAGTCCCCTGATGCATGCTTCTTGTTAATGTAATCCGCAAGAATTCCCGAATATTCGGCAACCTTTCTCGTATGCATGCCATTGTAGGGCGTCCTTTCGTCTACGGCTGTCGCAAATGCAGCCACAAAAGAACGCATCTGTGCCTTCAATTCCTCCACATATGCCAGATTGGTCAATTCAATAGCCGCCATAGAGCTTAATGAGCGTATTGTAATATGATACTGTCTGTCAAACGGAATAATCTTTCCATTCTCATCCATTGCATTGATAAGCTGCAGAACACCCAGAAGCTCGTTCTCATTGTTCTCGATAGGAATAACAAGCATTGACTGTGTATGATATCCTGTAAGGGAATCATATTTCTTTGGTCCGATAAAATCAAACCTGTCACTGTCATAGACATTCGGCAGATTAACAATTTCCCTGTGAATAGCCGTGTATGCACATACATTGCTCTCCTCCATGGTCACCGGCGGCATATCATTAATCGGTTCTCCATCTGCGCCCCGGCTTATGTCCATGGACAATGTCTTCATTATCCTGAATACCAGACAGTTATCCTGATAAAGGTATAGAGTTCCTGCATCACAACCGGTAATCTGCATTGCATTTTCAATAATGGAAGCAAGCAACTTATTTCTGTCTTTTTCCCTGCATAATTCAATTCCGATATTGAGTATTCGTTCAAAATCCTTGTACTCTAAATTCATTTTTTTACCTCACCCTGCCTGTTAAAATGGATAAACATGGTGTTTTCTCATGTAATCTAATGATTTTTTCTGTGCTTCGTAACCTTTAACCTCAACAAGCACCGTGGAATCAATACCATAACGCCGTATCAGCACATCAAATTCCTTCCAGTCAATACTGCCGTCCCCGACCGGCAGATGTAAATCATTCTGTAAATCATTATCGTTGATGTGCATATGCCGTATATAAGGAGCCAGAGCCTTGACCCACTCCTCCATCGGGCGGTTCTTCACCGCTCCATGTGCATAGTCAAGACATATACCGAAGTTGTCCACCACACTCATGGATTCTGCAAGCCCGGCAAGCTCATCCGGCGCATCATCAAACATATTCTCCATGAAAATCTGCTGTCCGGGATATTCCCCCGCAAGCTCCGTAAAGAAGCGCACATTCTCTTCCTTCCAGTGCTTAAGGTAGTAAGCTACTCTGAAACCGCCCAGCAGTCCCGTGTGAAAAATAATGCCCCTTAATCCCATGCGCTTTGCAATTTCCATGGACTGACGTATTCTCTGTTCGGAAACCTGACGTATGAGAGAATCCTCGCTGTGTATATATGTATCCAAAAATGCCCCATGCATGGTATCCTTGGAGAAATCAGTCCTGTACCCTGCATAATGCTCTATTATTTCTTCCTGCTTTCTTCTGTCGTCTAAGACCTCCGGTTTCCAGAAATCATTGTACTCAAAGGCTGCATCATATTCTTTTATTAGACTTACCGACCTAGCTGTATCCTGTCTGTCAGGAATTATATAAATCTGTCCCATCAACGCCTCACTTATCTTTGATTACATTATCCAACTGATACATTCTCAAGCTACTTTGATTTTACAACAAAAAAATACAACATGCAATCTTAACACAGCGGTGTTTCAAATGAAAATATATTTCAACGGCTGAAGGCTATTATACATAGCCTTCAGCCGTATCATTATCCATAGAAGGGTATTCTATTTTTCAGTTGCCGGAACCTCTTTCAGTAGTCTGAGATAGTGATTAGCTTCCCTCAGCACATGGTCCGCCAGAAGCGGAAGAATCAGTCCTGCAATACTGAATTCGGTAATTCCCTTAGTCCCTGCCGCCTTAAAATCCCTGTAGCGCTCCGTCTCCTTAAGGCTTTTAATGCTTAACTCTCCGGTAGCCATGCAGTCCTTTTCCTTTGCTTCCTTAAGCAGTGCTTTATATTCATCCGCAAAATTGTCTGCCGTGTCAATCAGGTTCTCCTCCGTAGGGTCAAGAAGCCCTCTGATAAACAGTGCATGCTCCATCATAATCCTGTTCCAAAAATTCTCCATTTCAAGAACGCTCTGTCCATCCAGAGTCCCTCTCCTCTCAAGTTCCGCTATCATCCGTCGGTACAGACCTGCTTCCCGTAGAATATGCTCTACCAGCAGATGATAATTGAAGGTAAATAGACAGCATTCCGCCATATCTTTTAGAACCTTTTCCTTAAATTCCATCAGACCGTCCGTCAGGCGCAATGCTTTTCTGTTTATCTGTCTAACAAGCTGAGCAATTCTGCGGTTTCTTTCATCCCTGCATCCCGACATGTCTTCCTGTGCTAACGCTTTCTCCTGTGCCGTAATCCTGCTGTCAATTTCAATTCCAGTAAGAAAGCTCGTCCTGCGCTCCGCATCAAATGTATATTCTGTAACAATTTCTCCCGAGGAAAGAACATTATTGCCCACTCTTCCCCTGGCAAGCTCCACAACCTCACGAAGTAACTCCTCAAACTGCTCCCTGAACCAGTCCGCTCTCTTAATATAGTCCGCATTTTTTGCCGGGAATCCCGCCATCAGAAATAATGAATGTTCCTTCATTATTCTTCCAAAAAACAGATGGGTTTCCAATGACAATGATACATAATCTCCAATCATTACGCATACCTTTGTATTTTAATATTATAATAACAGCATATGCGGGAAATTAACCTTTGACACCTGAATCCTATAATGCAAAAAACCTCCGGAGCAAATGCTCCGAAGGCTCTCTTCATTCTAATCAAGTTCCGGTTCAATGAGTCCGTAGGTATTGCCCTTTCTCTTATATACGACATTGACTTCACCCGTCTCCGCATTGGAGAACACATAGAAGTTATGTCCAAGGAGTTCCATCTGTATGCACGCCTCTTCCGGGTCCATCGGCTTGATGCCGAATCTCTTGGAACGAACAATCTTAATCTCTGCCTCTTCTTCATATTCATTATCTATGTAGTCCTTAGTAAATGAAGACGATGCATTCTGCTTGGACTGAATAATCTTATTCTTATATTTCTTGAGCTGGCGCTCAATAACCTCCTCAACTAAATCAATGGATACATACATATCCGAACTCGTCTGCTCTGAACGGATAATGCTTCCCTTGACAGGTATCGTAACCTCAATCTTCTGTCTCTCCTTCTCGACACTGAGTGTTACGTTCACGGAAACATCCTTGTCAAAATACTTCTCAAGCTTGCCAAGCTTATTCTCAACTGCACTTCTTAACCCCTCTGTGACATCAATGTTCCTTCCAGTAATAGTAAAACGCATACTACCAACTCCTTTACCCTATAATCTATCAGATAGCATCCAGAATTAATATATCAACTCATTAATTGTGCAAATATTTACTATCTAATATGTAAATATTATATCATATATCTGTAAATTTTCAAGCATAAGATACATTATTCTATTAACTTTGTGTGAACAATCTATAAACATTAATTATTTATTTGTCAATAGAAAACGCCCATTTTTTTGTCGAAAAATGCAATTTATTAGAACTTCACAAAACATTTTTTCGTGTTATCATGTATGAAATTGTGTTTTTCCACCACACAATTTAATGTGGATAATGTGGATAACTTGGTGTATAAGTAAAAAACTCCATAAAATGGGCATTATTCAATGTGGATAAGTTCGTGGACAACTGGAGTTTTTGTGGATAACTATTTTGTCCCTTTTCATAGTCTTACATATTTTTTATGCAGATTGCACAAATTGTATCTTAATTTACTCATATTATACATAACATATTATGTTAATCGGTACTAAATACCTATTGAAGATACTTTTCCACCGACGCTACGGCATTGGCACCATCGGCAGCGGCAGTGACAATCTGTCTGAGCTGCTTGGTTCTGATGTCCCCGGCTGCGTACACACCCCTGATATTGGTACAACAGTCCTCGGCGGCAATAATATAGCCTGCTTCATCCCTTGCAACAGCCTCGTCAATATATGCCGTCACAGGCTGCATGCCAACCGCAAAGAATACACCGTCAACCGCAAGCTCATTTCGAGCATCCGTCTTTTTATTTCTTAAGGCAACCGACGATACCTTATTTTCTCCCTTGACCTCCTCCACAACGCTGTCAAGCACGAATTCTATATTCTCCGCCTGCCGAGCCTTGGAGACAAGGCTTTTCGCCGCACGGAACTCATTCCTGCGGTGGATGAGATACACCTTCCTGCACAACCTTGACAGATAAAGTGCATCCTCTAATGCTACATCACCACCACCTACCACTGCCGTCACCTTATTGCGAAAGAACGCTCCATCGCAGGTAGCACAGTATGATACACCTCTTCCCGCATATTCCTCCTCACCCTTGACTCCCGCTTTGCGGTGTACGGCTCCTGTGGCAATAATAATGCTTCTGCTCTCATAGGTATTCTTTTCGGTGGTTACGCTTTTTATGCTTCCCTCAGCCTTCATAGAGAGCACATTCTCCGTCACAAATCTCGTTCCAAGCGTCCTTGCGTGTTCGGCAAACTTCGTTCCAAGCTCAAATCCGCCAACCCCCGGGAGTCCCGGGTAATTATCCACATCACTTGTAGTAAGTACCTGTCCTCCGGGCATCATGCTTCCCTCTATTACAATAAAATCAAGTTCGGCTCTCGCCGCATAGATGGCTGCCGCCGTGCCTGCAGGGCCACCTCCTATAATAATTAAATCGTACATTCCCTTTCTCCTTAACATAAATAAAATTTTCGATTGTAAATCTAACTCTTTTTACTTAAAATATTAAACATGGGTAGAAGAATTTCTCCCTAATATTATTACGTTCTTCAAGAATGGAGCAATTATGAAAAAAACAGTTCTTATCACCGGCGCCTCAAGGGGTATAGGTCGTGCCATCGCCCTTGCCTTCGCCCAAAAAAATTATAATCTGGTGCTGTGCAGCAGCAAAAGCGATGCAGAACTTGAACATACTGCGCAGGAAGTCCAGTCACTGGGTGCAGACTGTATCCGGATGCTTTCGGATGTGTCTGATTACCGCAGTGTTCAGGAACTTTTTGCCACTGCGAAATCCCGTTTCGGCAAAGTTGATATTCTGGTAAACAATGCCGGTATCGCGCACATTGGTCTCCTTCAAGACATGAGCTATGAAGAGTGGGAACATATTGTAAACGTCAATCTCAGTTCAGTTTTTGCTACCTGCAAACTTGCAATTCCCGACATGATATACCAAAAGAGCGGCAGCATCATCAATATCAGCTCAGTATGGGGTGTATGCGGAGCTTCCTGCGAGGTGGCATACTCCGCCACCAAGGGCGGCATCAATGCCTTTACCAAAGCTCTTGCAAAGGAGCTTGCGCCTTCCGGTATTAACGTCAACGCCATAGCTTGCGGTGTGATAGATACCGAAATGAACCACTGTTTTTCCCCGGAGGAACGTGTTGCCATACTCGACGAAATTCCGGCAGGCAGAATGGGAACTCCTGATGAGGTCGCTGGTCTTGTTCTTGCAATAAGCGAGGGAAGCTCCTACCTGACAGGTCAGATTATCGCTCTCGACGGCGGGTATATCTGACCTGCACATCGCAGTCGCATCACAACAATGCTACAATAATCGGAATCGTAATCAGCGACAACGCCGTCGTGACTACAATATTTCTCGTCACAATCTTTGTATCAGCATCATGCTCGTTTGCCATCATAACCACCATGGACGCCACCGGCATACCATTTGTTATGGTGGCAATTGCTGTGTAAAATTCATTAATATGAAGAAAACGGCACACCCCAAGGGTAACAAACGGAATTATAAGCAGTCTTATTACGGAAAAACCATAGCTTCTTAAATCACTTAGTGACTCCTTAACCGGATACTGCGCAAAGGCCGCTCCCAGCACCAGCATGGACAGTACAGAGGTGGTATTTCCTATCATATAACAAGTCTCATATATCACCCCATCATCACGAATTCCGGTAATGAATATGACAAGCGCAAGGAGAATAAGAATAAATCCCGGCGTTATAAGCGACTTAGCAAGCTCTGATGCCCTTTCCCGCAGACTGCGGTTTCCTGCGCTGCCATCCTTATTGTCCGTATTGCGACGCTTGTCCGAAATGTTATTTTCACTCTTAAGCGACGCCGATTTAAGACAGTACACAGCGTAGGTATATATAAATATATTAAAAGAGAAATGCAGCATAGATGAGTAAAAAACAGCCTCGTCTCCAAGCACTGACTGAAGCACCGGAAATCCCATGAAGGAGTTGTTCGAAAACACCATCATGCACTCATATACCGGCCTGTCCTTTGGATTAATTCTAAGCAGCGTAGTAACAATTCTTGCAAATACGATAAAGCCCAGGTACATAAGTATTCCTGCACCGAACACCAGCAGCACCTTAAATCGGTTCTGCGTGGAGGCACTTAACGCCGTTGATATAATCCACAGCGGTGCTGTCACCTTCACCACCAGTGATGACAGCTTTTTACCCGTAGCATTGTCAATAATATTACATTTATTCAGGACAAAACCCAAAATAAGTATAATAAAAAGCTTAAGCATACATTTTGCAATTACAACTATATCCATGACTTTTCGTCCTCTCAAGTCCCTGTTTTATTCGAATACCAGCACGTTAACCGAATGAGGCGGTATATCATAATCGACAGCATTGTCGGATATTACAAGCTGTTCTGTGACCGGAACTACCTTATCCGGCTCATCCAGAGTGTTCTCCGCCAAAAGAGAACAGTTCTTAAGGCTGTGGCATACTGCCGAGCGCTTTGTGCTTCCTTCCAGCATAATCCGGGTCTTTTTCCCTTCTCCGGTCAGATTCACTGCCTTGACGATAACCCTTCCACAGTCCTCCTTAGAGGCGGCCACATATATTTCTTCAAGCTCAGGCAGACGATCCCATGTGTCATTATAGAGCTTGCCATTAACATATGTGCGTATGCGCCTTCCTTCTATCTCAAGGCTGAGTGTGTACTCCTTATCCTCTACATGGAATATCCTGTGTGATATAGTGGAACCTCGTCCGTTTCTCATACTTGTAAGATTACAGTCCCAATTGTCCCAGCCGCCAAACTCCCACATAAGATGATTTTTGTCATCATGTTTCCCGAAAAGAAGCTTAAAGCCCTTTCTTCCACTACTCCGTCTGAACTTAAGTTCCAGTCTGTAGTGTCTGCTGTCAGCGTCAGTAATATTATGTACCTCATTCTCAAGGCTTATGTTAAAACTCCGTAACTTCTTAACTTCTCCCGTCTCCAAATCGGTAAAAGCTATATCCCATACTTTACCTTCTATATCATTGCCGACTACAGAAATGCTTCCCCCTATATTCTTCTCATCGGTAAGGGGAATAATCTCATCAAGACCTTCCAGACAGCTCTTAATTTCATAATCTCCCTGATACTGCATAAACATTTTCTGCACATAATAATTAGGCGTCTTCATGATGCGGTGATTGTCAAACCATAGCATATCCGGTTTCCAGTTAACATAATCCACATTGGCAAGCATCGGTGCATAGCATGCCAGCTCAACAACCGGTGCCTTTTCAAGATGTGTCATGTAAGCAGCCTCCACAAGCGCATTATAGAATGTATTGCCCCATGAAGCATATTCTCCCAGAAACACCTTAGTTCCGGAAGCATCGTAATCATCATAATGATGCATATTGGCCATAAACCACTCAGGCGAGCTGTAGTAATGCTCGTCAATCAAATCCGAGCCATACTCTCTTGCACTCTTCCATCCGTCCTCATAAGCCTCACCCACAGCAAATGGCCCCGCTGTGTTGATAATCTTAATGTCAGGATATTTCTCTCGTATTGCCTTATGAAAATACGGATAACGCTCAAAAAATCCCGCACCAATCTCCTCGTTGCCGATTCCAATATACTCAAGCTTAAAAGGCTTAGGATGTCCCAATGCCGCACGCCTTGCTCCCCATACAGTATTCTCATCTCCCTTTGCAAACTCTATCAAATCAAGTGCATCATCAACCCATGATTTGAGCTTGTCAATCGGAACTCCCTCGCCCTTATGAGGATTGAAACCTCCCGGCAGAACAGGAAGTGGCTTGGCTCCTATGTCCTCACAGAAACAGAAATATTCGTAGTATCCAAGTCCAAGGGTCTGGTTATAACCCCAGTTATTCCGCCAGCTTGGTCTGCACTCAACCGGTCCTATTGTCCTCTTCCAACGATACATAGAATTGCGGGCATGATCATCAAGACTGCCGTCGTGGGTAAGACAGCCTCCCGGAAAACGCATAAATCTCGGCTTCATGTCTCTAAGTGCCTCTGCAATGTCCCGCCGCATACCGTTTTCACGTCCCATGAAAGTATCCTCAGGAAACAGCGAAATCATGTCGAGCTTAAGCGTGGCATCTCCCGTAAGTTCTATATACAGCCTTCCGCGGGTCGAGGTTTCTTCAGCGGTAAGCAACTCTTCGTACTGTCTCCAATCCTTTCCTGAAAGAATAATTTTGCTCTCAGCGAATACTGTTTCTTCATCATCCCTCAGTGAAATCCTTACAGTCATATTCTTCACCTCAGAAAGTACCGCAGCATACATTGAGAACTTATATTTCTCTCCTGCTTTCACATATATACCGGTATTAAAGCCGCAGTTATATATATAGCTTCCAGCAGAACCTTCCACTCTGAGGTAATGGGTATTATCTTCATTTAACGGTGCGTCCGTTTCCACAGACCACCTGGTTGTGTCTGATTTATTCCAGGCTGTCAGACCATTGTAATCCTTGCGGTCAATGGTAGCGAATTCAAATGAACGATTCTGCACAAGCTCCCCGTACAAACCTCCGTCCGCCGCATGGTTAATATCTTCAAAAAAGATTCCGAATAAATCCTTAAGTTCCTTCGTTGTCTGATTCTCGTAAACCGTAATTTTTTTCATATTATTCTCAATTCTCCCTTAATATTGTCTTATCTGCTGTCCCGTATTTTCTTAACCATATTGCGTCCGTATTCGGTTATAAGCGCTCTAAGAATGCGCCTCACCATTTTGGCCTTCTTAGGCTCCATGCCGAAGGTTTCCTTCACCATAATGTTAAACATGCTCGGATTATAGTGTTCCAAATCCGATAGATTATTAACTCCGGCATTAGTGAGAAGCTCATACACTGCATCCACAAACGCTACTCTCTGCTGGTTGTCAAGTCCCATAATCCACGTGCTGATTGTCTTGTCAATGACGAGACTTTCCTTTGACCGCTCATCCAGCTCAACAAAACCATTCTTGTATACCTGCCAGCTCAGTCCATCATGCTGCATAATCCCACGGCTTGTGCTTTTAACTACCTCGTAACTCTCGCCATGCTCTAAGAGCATACCAACAATGGATGTTTCCGGTACAATGGTCTTAATTCGCTTCTCAACTTCACGGTATGCCTCTTTCTCAAGCATTGATTCCAAAAAGCCCGGCCCGTCATTATTATAAATCTCGATAATGCGTTCCTTAAATTCTTCACGGCACATCACCGCCGCATAAATTGCAAGATTGCCGCCCTTGGAATGACCACCTATGCGTATCGGTCTGTCGTCATCTTCAATAGTACTCTCAAGATATCGCACCGCCTCCTCCTGGGAGGGAACCGGCATCTGGTATGCCATATTCAAGTCTTCCTTCCAGCCTAAAATCGTATCATCCGTTCCCGAATACGATATAAATGTAGTCCCGTCTTCCAAGCGAACATGTAATGCCGAGAACTGCTCCTGATTTTCAAAATCATGCTTGTCAACGTATTTGCCAAGTTCTGCACCGGAGAAACGTTTTCCCTCTGCCATGGCATACAGCAGCAGTCCCGCATTCCGCTCCAGCCTGCAGCTTGTCTCCATAGTACCGCTTTCCTTGAGCAGCCCCGCCGCTTCCTTAACCTTTATAAAACCGGCATCAGCTCCCGGCTCCGGCACAATACCTGCAAGTCCGGCATAGCTCAACTCTGCAAGAATAAGATTGTCCACCTCATTAAAGGGCAATACGGTGAAATCGAAATCCCCGTACCACTCCAGATAATCAATTATATTTCCTGTCATCATACGCTGCACCTTTCATCCAATAAGCTGACTATACAAATTAATATGTACACTCATAATCCGTAAATTGTGCCCTTCCGCTGCCCACTGCATACAGTCCAAACATCACTCCGGTAAAGCCACCTGCCACCTCTCCTATACTGTTTTTAGAAAATTGTAGCACATGTGATAAAATAAATAAAGAGTTCCTTAATTGGAACTCTTCATCATTAGCCCAAAAATGAAATTATATACACTGTTCTTTCATTTTATTGATAATATTGGTCGTGGATTTTCCATCTACAAACGGAATGACTTCAACACTTCCTCCATAAGATTTCACAAAATCCGCACCTACAATATTATCCACATTATAGTCACCACCCTTTACAAGAATGTCCGGGTGCACGCGACAGATAAGGTTATACGGTGTATCCTCTTCGAATAATACAATATAATCTATGAAATCCAACTCGGCAAGCATATCTATTCTATCCTTTTCGGAATTAATAGGACGTTCAGGCCCCTTCAGCCTCTTGACAGAGGAATCGGAATTAAGTCCTACAACTAAAATATCTCCCTTATTCTTTGCTTCTTTCAGATATTTGATATGTCCAATATGAAGAATGTCAAAACAGCCGTTAGTAAATACTATCTTTTGGTCGCGCTTCGTTTCCAATACAGCCGCAATTGTCTCCATCGTCTGCACCTTATTATTGCCGGTATATAATTCGTCAATAACCTCGTCCATTGTAACAACCGTAGTTCCGAATCGCGTAATCTTAATTGATGATGCCGTATTAGCTATACTTAATATTTCCCTAGGCTTAAATCCATACACCAGAGATACGGCAGCATAAGCAAATGCAGTATCTCCCGCACCAACCACATCGTATACCTTTCTAGAATCACATGCCACGTGAATAATACTGTTGTCTTCGCCCAGATACGCCATCCCGTCACCGCTTAGTGTTGCCAAAACACAATTACAGCAAGCCTTCTCCTTCAGATGCTCCATTGCTCTTTCCACTTGCTCCATAGTGTCCACAGGCATTCCGGAGAGCTCTGCCAGTTCCTTTCGGTTAGGCTTAAGCATATATGCCCCGCTGTACTTAGTGGCATCTAAGTCTTTCACATCCACAATGACTTTCTTATTGTGTGCCGAAGCAATCCTAATTAATTGCTGTGTAAAATCAAATGATAGAACCCCCTTCATATAGTCCGATAAGAGAATTATATCAAAACTATCTATCTGCTCTTCATACCGACTAAGGAGCTGCTCCTGGGTATCAGAATTAAGTGGCTTTGTGGATTCATCATCCACACGCAAAAGCTGCTGGTTATTTGCCACAAATCTTGTTTTAAGAGTTGTTGGTCTATCCTGCTCCACTGCCACCATGTCAGTACATATGCCGGATTTTTCCAAAAGCTTAAGGACCGTCTTCCCCGCCTCATCATTGCCTACACATGCAAGTACAGAAACCTGCTGATGGATGCCAAGAAGGTTCGCTGCCACATTGGCAGCACCACCAAGAATATTCTTTTCTTGCTGATACTTAAGCACCGGTACAGGAGCCTCGGGTGAAATTCTGTTAATGCAGCCTATACAATATCTGTCCAGCATAATATCACCCACGACCAAAAAATTCTTAGGTCTGTCTATAATGTTCTGAAGCATTTCCTTCGTCATATTTTACCTCAATTCTTCAATATCTTATCTATCATTGCATTGACCTGTTCCACAGTTATTTTATCTATGCACAGGTATCTTCCCGTCCTATCAACACAACTACTGCATTCCTTGGTAATTTTTCCATTCACACAACGCTTACACGGCATATCTGCATGGCATATATACATTGGGCTGTGTGAATCATTAAACTCTTTGTCGCAATCATAAGGTAAAAACCTTCCAAAATGATATTCACCGGATATACATACTGCCGGTGTGTCCGTCACAGCGGCAAAATGAATTCCACTCGTATCATTGCTAACTACAAGCTTGGCATGACGTATTACCTCAGCCAGTTCAAGAAGTGTTGTTCTTCCAAAATAATCCACCACTTTAGTTTCAGGCTGCTTAGCTGCCATCAGGTCTGCATATAAATGCTTTTCATCCATACCGCCACATACATATCCGACCCATCCGGTCTTCTTGTAAATATAATCTGCAACACCGGCAAACCGTTCTGTATTCCACATCTTTTTTACAGAACTTGAGCCCGGGAACAAAACATAGTAATCACCTTCCGGAATCTTCTCCTTAGCATCCGTCTCATTGAAAAAAGGAATTCCTGTCTGAAAGTCGGTATAGCCCAGTGCACGAATCAGTTCTCCGTTTCTTTTTACCTCCATAAGCCAATCCGTAGATACAGGATAAAGTGTATCATATACCCGGTCAAATTTTTTTCTGTTTGCCTTAAAGGTAATATATCTGCTGAGGTCACTCCTGGATTCATCTGCTTGAAGTCCAACCTTACTGTATGCCGGAACCGCAGCCGCAATAATGTCCATATGAATAGTACGTGAATATACCGTCTGAATTATTAAATCATACTGCTCCTCTGAAAGCTTTTCTAACTGGCTCTTTCTATATGAGCTATCTGACTCAAATTTCTTAATGTTCAATGACTTAATACTATCAAAATAGCCTGTTGCTTCTGCAATCTCCACATTCAAAGTATTGCATAACAGTACCAGACGCTTATCAGGATAAAGTTTGCGAAACTCCTTTGCGCTGTCAAGCCAGATAAGGAAATCGCCTATGGCATCAAGCTTGATGATAAGCACTGCATTACTTCCTTGCTCACACCTGCGATTTTTTACAGCGCCGAACTGAGCAACCCATATCTTAGCCCATCGCATCAGCTTATCATACTTGCTCTTCATTCCCATACATATCCTCCAATCTGAACTCATATTGCTCGCGCAAATTCCAGCAGATTGTTGAAGAGACATTCTTTATATACTCTCTTACTCTCTGCGTCAATCATATGTCCTGTCTGCACCAGCCCCTGTCCACAGCCTAATTCATCTGCTGCAATTATATCCGTCACCTTATCCCCTACCATATATGATTTCTTCAAATCAATCTCAAAATCCCGGGCTGCCTGTAAATACAGCTTTGTCTTCGGCTTACGGCAGTCGCAATTATCGGCCTGTATATGTGGGCAATAATAAAAGCCGTCTAATTTCACTCCGTCCTTTTGCAGCAAACGGTTCATATGTTCATTCACTCTGTTTACATCTTCTGCGGAAAAATATCCTCTGCCTATGCCGGACTGATTACTTATTACGATAAGAAGAAATCCCTTTCGCTTAAGAATCTTTAAAGCTTCCACAACTCCGGGAAGAATTTGTATTTTCTCAATTTCATGCAGATATTCCACTTCAACATTAAGTGTTCCGTCACGATCAAGAAAAACTGCTTTTCTCATGTTCTCCTCATTTCTTTATAATAATAAATGATAAAATGAACATTATTCTTCAAAATATCCCCTGCTGTATAACTCCTTCTCAATTATTCCACAGATTGTATGAATCAGCAGAATATGCATCTCCTGAATCCGGGCCGTATTTTCAGAAGGAACATTAAGACAGAAGTCACAGGCAGTACCAAGCATTCCTCCCTTTTCCCCGGTCATGCCGACAACAATAATCCCCTTATTCTTGGCTGCATTGCAGGCAGAGATAATATTCTTAGAATTACCACTGGTAGAAATAGCAAAAAGAACATCTCCCGAGTTTCCCAAAGCAATTACCTGCTTAGCATATATGCTGTCATAATCGTAGTCATTGCCAAGAGCAGTCATAACTGCGACATTGGAGTTAAGTGCCACAGCAGCGATTCCTCGTCTTTCCATCTTGTATCTTCCCACAAGTTCGCCAACCATGTGCAGAGCATCTGATGCGCTTCCCCCATTTCCGCATGCAAGCACCTTGTGACCGCTTATATACGCCTCCACACATGCCTCGGCGACTTTTTCTATTGTAGAAATAAGCCCTTCGTTTTCCAGTATACGCTTCTTGGCATCTAAGGATTCCTTAATATTATCTACAATATATTCCTTCATCTCAAACTCTCCTTCTCCAAGTATCAATTAGCTATATTCTATTACATTTTCTCCCCCATTTCAAGGACAACAGACTAAAGGCACCCAGATTCTGTTGTAAAATCATAAATATTTCTTTAAAAACTGTCCTGTATAGGACTTCTCATTCTTCGCTATCTCCTCGGGAGTGCCCTGTGCAATGACAGTTCCGCCGCCCTCTCCGCCTTCCGGTCCTATATCTATAATATAATCTGCCGTCTTTATGACATCCAGATTGTGTTCTATGACAACCACCGTATTACCACTGTCCGACAGCTTTCTTAAAATATCCACAAGCTTATGGACATCGGCAAAATGAAGCCCCGTTGTCGGCTCATCCAGAATATAGATTGTCTTACCCGTTCCGCGACGGCTTAACTCAGTAGCAAGCTTAATTCTCTGTGCCTCGCCGCCGGACAACTCCGTGGAAGGCTGTCCCAGACGTATATATGACAAGCCCACTTCATTCATAGTCTCAATCTTCCTGCGAATACTCGGAACATTCTCAAAGAATTTCACAGCCTCCTCCACAGTCATATTAAGAACATCATAAATACTCTTACCCTTATATTTAACCTCAAGTGTCTCACGATTATATCGCTTGCCACCGCAGACTTCACAAGGCACATATACATCCGGCAGGAAATGCATCTCAATCTTGATGATTCCGTCACCACCGCAGGCTTCACAGCGTCCGCCCTTCACATTGAAGCTGAAACGCCCCTTGGAATAACCTCTTGCCTTGGCATCTGAAGTCGATGCAAACAAATCCCTGATAAGGTCGAATGCACCAGTATATGTGGCAGGGTTGGAACGAGGTGTTCTTCCTATAGGTGACTGATCAATGGCAATAACCTTGTCAAGCTTATCAATTCCAATAATATCATCATGCTCGCCCGGTATTGTTCTTGCACGGTTCAAGTCTCTTGCAAGCCTCTTATACAGGATTTCGTTCACAAGGCTGCTCTTGCCGGAGCCCGATACACCTGTCACACAGGTAAATATGCCAAGAGGGATATCAACATCTATATTCTTAAGATTATTCTGTCTGGCTCCCTTAATTGTAAGCCAGCCGGAAGGCTTGCGGCGTTCCTCCGGAACAAGTATCTTCCTTCTTCCGCTAAGATATGCCCCCGTAATGGAGTTCTCGTTCTTCATAATCTCTTCCGCTGTACCTGTGGCAATCACCTCACCACCATGCTCGCCTGCTGCCGGTCCGATATCCACAATATAATCCGCTGCCCTCATGGTATCCTCATCATGCTCAACCACAATAAGTGTATTTCCAAGGTCACGAAGTCTCATAAGTGCAGAAAGAAGCTTATCATTGTCCCTTTGATGAAGTCCTATGCTCGGCTCATCAAGGATGTACGCTACCCCTACCAGCCCTGAACCAATCTGTGTTGCAAGACGTATTCTCTGTGCCTCACCTCCCGACAGTGTCCCTGTAGCTCGTGATAGTGTAAGATATTCAAGTCCCACATTAACCAGAAAACCAAGCCTTGCCTTAATCTCCTTCAGAATCTGTTCTCCTATGGTCTGCTGCATAGGTGTCAATGTAAGCTGTTCAATAAAGTCTCTCAGCTTCACTATGGACATATTAGTCATCTGATAAATATTCAGACCTCCAACCGTAACAGCAAGGGAAGATGCCTTAAGTCTCTGTCCTTTGCAGACCTCACATGGTGTAATCTTCATAAATGTCTCATATTCCTGCTTCATGGTATCGGAGCCGGTCTCGCGGTAACGCTTCTGCATGTTGCGTATCAGTCCCTCAAATGCAACATCATACACGCCCTCACCCCGCTGTCCGCGGTAATGCACCTTCACGGTATGTCCTCCCGTACCGTTAATCAAAATATCCTTCACCGAATCAGGATAGTCCTTAAACGGAACGTCAAGCCTGAAATTATATTCCTTTGCCAGAGCTGTCAGGAGTGCTCTTGTAAAGCTTCCATCGTCTGTGGATGACTGCCAGCCGATTGCTGCAATGGCACCCTCATCAATACTTAACCTCTTATCCGGAATAATCAAGTCAATATCGAACTCCATCTTGTAACCAAGACCGAAGCACTCAGGGCAGGCACCGAATGGATTGTTGAAGGAAAAACTTCTCGGCTCCACCTCTTCCACACTGATTCCACACTCAGGGCAGGCAAAACTCTGACTGAAATTAAGCATCTCACCATCATTAACATCAATCATCAGCAGGCCTTCGCCAAGGCTTAATGCATTCTCAACGGATTCTGTGAGTCTCTTCTCCATACCCTCCTTAACTGATAGACGGTCAACGACTATTTCTATATTGTGCTTCTTATTCTTTTCAAGCTTTATCTCCTCTGTGAGTTCATATATGATACCGTCTACTCTGACACGCACATAGCCGCTTTTCTTGGCACCCTCCAATACCTTGACATGCTCGCCCTTTCGGCCTCTCACCACAGGCGCAAGCACCTGAAAGCGTGTTTTCTCAGGCATGGACATAATCTGGTCAACAATCTGGTCAACAGACTGCTTCTTAATCTCCCTTCCACACTGCGGACAGTGAACTATGCCTATTCTGGCATACAGAAGACGCATATAGTCATAAATTTCGGTAACTGTACCCACGGTAGAACGTGGATTACGGTTGGTAGACTTCTGGTCTATGGAAATAGCCGGCGACAGTCCATCTATGGTGTCCACATCCGGCTTCTCCATCTGTCCCAAGAACTGTCTGGCGTATGACGAAAGCGACTCCATATAGCGTCTCTGCCCCTCAGCATATATCGTATCAAATGCCAACGAAGACTTACCGGAGCCGCTGACACCTGTAAGCACAGTAAAGGAATCTCTCGGTATATCCACATCAATTCCCTTGAGGTTGTGCTCCCTGGCTCCTCTTATTTTGATATAATTTCTCGAATACAATGCCATCTCTATTCCTCCAGCATACTTTTCTTAATCTCAATAATCCTGTCACGAAGCTCTGCCGCTGTCTCGAAATCCAGCTCCGCCGCAGCCTTATGCATACGCTTATTCAATTCCTTGAGCAGCTTCTCAAGCTCCTGCCTGCTCATTGATTCAATATCCTTCTCCATATCAGCCTTCGGCTCACTTGCCGCCTTGGAGATTGCTATAAGGTCACGGACAGCCTTCTTGATTGTCGTCGGTGTAATGCCGTGTTCCTCATTATATCTCTGCTGTATCTCACGACGGCGGTTGGTCTCATCAATGGCATTCCTCATGGAATCGGTAATGACATCGGCATACATAATAACCCTTCCGTCCGAATTACGGGCTGCCCTGCCGACAGTCTGTATAAGAGAAGTCTCGGAACGCAGGAAACCTTCCTTATCCGCATCAAGTATGGCAACAAGTGTAATCTCAGGTATATCCAGTCCCTCTCTTAACAGATTAATTCCCACCAATACATCGAATACGTCCATTCTCATATCACGGATAATCTCAGCACGTTCCAATGTATCAATATCCGAATGAAGATATCTGACTCTGATTCCGACCTCCTTCATATAGTCGGTAAGGTCCTCCGCCATTCTCTTGGTGAGTGTGGTAATCAGCACCTTATTGTGCTTCGCAACCTCCTTGTTGACCTCACCGATAAGGTCATCAATCTGTCCTTCCACCGGCTTAACCGTAATCTCCGGGTCAAGAAGTCCTGTCGGTCTGATAATCTGCTCAGTCCTCATAAGCTCATGCTGTGCCTCGTACTCAGACGGTGTCGCCGAAACAAACATCATCTGGTCAATCTTAGCCTCAAACTCCGTAAAATTAAGCGGTCTGTTGTCAAGAGCGGAGGGCAGACGGAAGCCGTAATCCACCAGTGTAGTCTTCCTTGAACGGTCTCCGGCATACATGCCTCTTATCTGCGGTATCGTGATATGTGACTCGTCCACAATAATCAAAAAATCCTCCGGGAAATAGTCAATCAGTGTGTAAGGTGGTGTCCCCGGTGCAAGCCCTGCAAGATGCCTTGAATAATTCTCTATTCCCGAACAGAAGCCCGTCTCAAGCATCATCTCCACATCAAAGCTCGTCCTCTCCTGTATTCTCTGAGCCTCCAACAGCTTATCCTCGCTCTTAAAATAAGCCACTCTCTCCTTCATCTCCTCACGGATATTGGCAGCCGCCTCCACAAGTTTCTCCCTTGGAACCACATAATGGGATGCAGGAAAAATTGCAATATGTGAAAGCTCCGCCTTCTTCTCTCCGGTGAGTACATCTATCTCCGTAATTCTGTCAATCTCATCCCCAAAGAACTCAACTCTCACTGCGCGGTCCGTGGATGCTGCCGGAAATACCTCCAGCACATCTCCTCTCACCCTGAAGGAGCCTCTCTTAAAATCCATATCATTCCTTGTATACTGATTGTCCACCAGTTTACGTATAATCTCATCACGGTCCTTCTCCATCCCCGGTCTTAAGGACACAACCATGCTCTCATAGTCCACAGGGCTTCCCAGACCATATATACAGGACACACTGGCAACAATCACCACATCCCTGCGCTCCGAAAGTGCTGCCGTAGCCGAATGACGAAGCTTGTCTATCTCATCGTTAATTGAAGAATCCTTCTCAATATAGGTATCCGTGGAAGGCACATAAGCCTCCGGCTGGTAATAATCATAATATGACACAAAATACTCCACCGCATTCTCAGGGAAAAACTCCTTCATCTCACCATAGAGCTGTCCTGCAAGGGTCTTATTATGCGCAATAATCAGTGTAGGCTTATTAAGCGCCGCAATAACATTCGCCATGGTAAAGGTCTTGCCGGAGCCTGTAACACCCAGCAAAGTCTGAAACTGGTTGCCTTCCTTGAATCCCTTGACAAGAGCATCTATAGCCTGTGGCTGGTCCCCCGTCGGGGCGTATTCCGAATGCAAAACGAATTTATCCATAATAATCCTCATTTCCGTCTTTTCCAAACATACGTTCTATACATAGTATACCACATATTTAGAAAAAGTATAGTAGTAATTTTAAATAGTTACAATATTTATATAGAAAAATTCCACAGAACGTTTTTTCGTCCTGTGGAATATCGTCATTGCTTGTAAATTATCTTTCTCAAAGCCGGTCCGCAAAATTCATGAGGAATAAGCTTAAATCCCTGTTTCATATAAAAACCTTCCTTGCCCTTCTCCGATATAAGCTGAATGCTTGCCCTGCTGCCGGATGGCAGCCCGTTCTCTATATGCGATAAAATCTTCCCAATAATCATGCTCCCTATACCCTTACCCTGATACTCCGGTCTGACAACAACATCCACAATGGTAAAATACATCCCATCACCTACAACCCTCCCCATGGCAATGTCCCTGTCCTCATCCTTCACCACCACCGAATATGTGCTGTTTTCCACGGCAGTTTCTGCCTGCTCACGGCAGAAATTCTTCCAGCCCACTGCCTCCCTCAGTTCAAAATATGTCTCGTATTTCAGGCAGTTTTCACATACTTTCAAGTCAGCATTCATGCTCGTTACCCCTCTTCGTGTTTACTTTTCGTTACATTCACCCTCCAGCAGATAAAATCCCCCAGAAGCAACACAGCCACAATCGGCAGAACAAATATCAGAAGGAGCGTCCCCACCAGCCCTGCAAAAAATCCCGTGTCAGTCATGATATCATATACCGAATACGCCGCTACTATCACACCTATTATACCATCTGTAATAGCAAATATTCTGTACGGCGATAAGGTTCGCCCCCGCTTAGCTGCCACGGCACAGCAGATGCATATTACAAAATAACAGATAAAAATAATAGAAAAAACACAGGCTGCAATTGCCAATTCCGGCTCCAGGCCTGATGGGTTAAAAACAATCTCAACAACCCACAATGCCGCTGCAATGATAAAACTGATGACCGTAATCAATATCTTTCTCTTCATATGTATACCTCTCACTCCCCCTTGTTGAGGCTGTAGTACAGCCCCTTCTTATCCATAAGTTCCTCATGTGTACCGCTCTCCGCTATTCCTCCATCGGAAATGTACAGGATTCTGTCGGCATCCCTGACCGTGGACAGACGATGCGCCACAATGAAGGCTGTCTTGTCCTTAAGCACAATCTTCAGTGCCTGCTGTATCAACTCCTCCGTCTCGGTGTCTATGGAGCTGGTGGCCTCATCCAGAATTATGACGGATGGATTTTTAAGGATTATTCGCGCAAAGCTGATTAACTGCTTCTCCCCGGCGGAAAGTCCCTGGCCTCTCTCGTCCAGCCTGTGCATATAGCCATCAGGAAAAGACAGAAGTTTTTCTTCTATGTGCAGTGTTCTGGCAGCAGCTGCACATTCCTCATCCGTCGCAGAAGGTCGACCGTAGCGTATATTGTCCATTATGGTGCCCTTGAAGATGAATGGGTCCTGCATCAGAACGCCCACTTCGCGCCGAAGTGATTCAAGTGTTACGCTTCGAACATCCACATCGTCAATCTTGACGCTTCCCTTGTCCACATCATAAAATCGTGTCAACAGGTTGATTACCGTTGTCTTTCCTGCTCCTGTAGGTCCCACAAGGGCAATGGTCTGTCCCGGTTTTACATGGAGGTCAAAATCCTTGAGCACCGGAGCATTCTCCTCATATTCAAAATACACATGGTCAAAATCAACCTTTCCCTTAACTTTGTTAAGCGATGCCGCATTCTCGCTGTCTGCAATCTCCACCGGGTAATCAATTGTGTCGAATACCTGCTCGAGATTGGAGCTTACCTGGGCAAGCTGTTGTATTATACTTGCAATCTGTGTCAACGGACCGGAAAAGAGGCTCATGTAATTGGTGAATACAACCACCGTCCCCGCATTGACCATGGCGTTTCCGTTCTTAATCAGTGCCATGGCTATTCCGTATAAGGCAATCATTCCTGCATTCCAGAACAACATAACAATTGGAGTGTTAAGTTCATTCCTGCGGACTATTCTCATCCATATACTGACGCTCTGGTTGTGCACATCCCTGTAGGTCTCCCGGCTCTTCTCTGTGCGGTTAAAATTCTTGATTACCTTTTCTCCCATTATCGATTCAATGAGAAATGCCGTTCTGTTGGAAAATTTAGCGCGGTGCGCAGGGAATATTCGCCTGACCGATTTTCTCAATGCAAATATACACAACATCATCGGAACCACCACTGCAATTACAACAAGTGTAAGTGGCACGCTTATGGCCAGCATGAAGAAAAGCACCAGCACAATCTTCATAACATACACCAAAAGCAGCACCATCTGGTTGGTAAAAAAATTGGCAAGGTCATTGATATAGTCCGTTACCCGCACTACAATCTTTCCGTCGGGCTTAGAATCGAAATAGTCGAAAGGCAGCTTTTGGAGCTTGTAGAATACCTCCTGCCTTATAGCTGCAATAATGTTGTGACCTGCATTTCCCATAAGGCGCTGCTGAAGAAATGTCATAAATATCTCAAGCAGAGCCAGCACTGCCATGCCTGCAATCACCAAGGTGAGTTCACGATAATTCTCGTCATATACAACCTTGTTAATAATATTCTTGAGCAGCAACGGTGATACCATAGAGGCAGCCGATGCCAGAACCATAAAAATCACGCTCATAATAAGCATACTTCGATACGGAAACACATAGCGGAACACCTTGCGAAACTGCCCCATATCCGGCTTCTGCTCAATATGCTCATCCTGAAAATATGTATTGCGTCTCGCCATTTTACTCCACCTCCTTGTACTTTGCATTCTCCTGAATGTGGTACACCTTGGCAAAATGTCCGTTCAGTTTCATAAGCTCATCGAATGTACCTCGCTCAACTATCTTTCCGTCCTGCATATACAGAATTTCATCGCAATTCACAACACTTGACAGCCGATGCGCCGATATAATCACCGTCTTATCACGGTAACATTCGGTAATCTCTCCCAAGAGCTTATGCTCGGTCTTGACATCAAGAGCGCTGGTGGAATCATCAAAAATCAGCACCGGAGCACCTTTTAACAGTGCTCTTGCAATAGCCACTCTCTGCTTCTGGCCTCCTGATATACCGATACCCTTCTCACCCACAACAGTGGAATAGTCATCGGGTAAATCCATAATAAAGCCATGGGCCTGTGCATGCTTTGCTGCCGTCACAATCTCATCCTTGCGTACATATGGCTCACTGTAGGCTATATTGGCATCAATTGTATCAGAAAACAGAAACACATCCTGAAACACATACGAGAATATACTTCTTAAGGACCCCAAATCATACTCCGTTACGTTCACTCCGTTCAGAGTTATTCTTCCTGAGCTTGCATCATGTATTCTTGAAAGGGATTCCAGCAGAAGGCTCTTTCCGCAGCCTGTTCCGCCTACGACTCCCAACTTTTTACCCCATGGAATATCCACATTGATATCGTCAAGAACCTTGTTTCCTCCCAGCACCAGTGATACATGCTCCATGCGAAGGTTCACCGGCTCTGCCTGCTCAATCTTACGTGGTCCGCTCTCTATATCTATAGGACATTCCATGAAATTAAGCATTTTTTCGCCCGACACGAGCTGCTGCTGCATCTGGAAAAGATAGTTGTTAATCTGTGTTAAAAAGCTCATAATCTTGAGCACATAGTTGGTACATGCCACAAGATACCCTACCTTAATATGCCCCCTGATTACCAGCACCGCTGCCACCGCAATACTCCCTATATATGCAGTCTGCCTGATAATACCAAATATAACCTCAAATTTTGAAGAAAGCCATATCTGGTCAATATGGGACTGCTTCAGGTTCTCATTAATTGTATCAAACTGTTTTTCTTCCATATCCTCATTGGTAAAGGAGCGCACCAGCCTGACGGCTTCAATATTTTCCTGAACCTTAAGGCTCAATGAAGAATTATTCTTTCGAATGACACTGTACTTTTCCTTGGCAAGTTTTTTGAAATGCATAAGCTCGTACGTAAATACCGGTGCCAGAATAATCGGAATCCATAATAAGGATATATCAATCTTCCACAGAAAATATATTGCAACGGATATGGCGAAAACGCTGTCCATAATGTATGGTATCATGTGGCAGAACATTTCCTTGAACATCATAGTATCCGTTGACAGGATATTCAAAAGCTCACCTGTGTTGTACTCCGATATTTTCTCCGAGTCTAAAAGCATCAGTTTATCATAGGTTGCCATTCTAAGGTCTGTTTCAAGCCCCAGCCCCTGCTTCTGCTGCATAATATTTCTGATATAAACCAGAATGCAGCGCAGCAGCAAAAGTCCCAGCAGGCTTACCGCCAGGGTAGCAAAAAGCCGGAAAGTATGAACCTGTCCATACTTTCCGGTCAAAAGGAAGCCAAATACCCCATTGGTATCCGGCTCACTGTCTCCTATGCAATAATCAATGAACATTTCTGAAAATAATGGCATAAGTAAATCAGCCGTCAGCACAAGAAAGCTGATGAGCTCTGCCACAATAGCACCGGGAAGATACTTCTTCCAGTATTTCATTCCAAACTTGAATACGTTCATTTTATGCCCCTTTTGTCTATTTCATCTGTTTCTTAAGTATCTCTATTGCCTTCTGGAGCTGTACATCCTCATCCTCCGGTATTGTAACCAGAGTCTTAAGCTCATCAGGCAGGTCAATCTCCACATCCGGATCAACGCCAATCTTATGAATGCTTCTTCCGCTAGGTGTGTAATAATCCTCAATCGTTACCTTAACGCCCGTTCCGTCCCTCATGGAGAATATCGTCTGGACAATACCCTTTCCGAAGGTTGTGGTTCCCACAAGGGTTCCAACTCCGTAATCCTGAACAGCTCCTGCGAATATCTCAGAAGCACTGGCGCTGTTACCGTTTATCAAAACAGCAAGCGGCACATTAAGTCTTGTATCGGCATCAGAGGTGTACTCCTCAGTTGCTCCGTTTTTATCCTTGACAGAAACTATAACGCCCTTAGGAAGTATCTCGTCGAGCATATCAACCACGATGTTGAGAAGTCCTCCCGGATTATTGCGAATATCAACAACAAGCGCTTCCATTCCCTGCTCTTCCAGAGCATCCATGGCAGCGGTAAACTGCTTGGCAGTTACCTCGTCAAACTCCTCCACAAGAATATAGCCTATATTGTCCTGCAGCATCTTGTAGCTTACAGTCTCAACATCAATCTGTCTGCGGGTTACCTCAACGTCGAATTCCTCTTCCTCTCTCCTGATGGTTAAAGTAACCTTAGTTCCCTCCTCACCGCGAATCATGGAGACGGCAGCGTTCAAATCCATGCCTGTAATCTCTGTCCCGTTTACTGCCAAAATAATATCTCCCGGACGAATTCCCGCCTCATATCCCGGACAGTTCTCATATGGTCTTACCGCTGTAACAATTCCTGTCTCTATATTCTGCTGAACCACGACTCCGATACCGCAGTATGAGCCGGAGGAGCTCTCCAAAAACGCCTTGTACTCATCCTCCGTGTAATACACCGAATACGGGTCCCCCAGCGAATCCATAACAGCCTTATAAATTGCGTCTATCATGGCATCTTCATCATAATCATACAGATAATAATAATCTACTACCTGCATAAGGGTATCTATCTTCTCGATAACCTCATCCGTAAGCTGCGGACTCACCGGAGTATAATTGCCGTATGAAGATTCCTTTGTTTTCTCTTCAGTCGTCTCTTTTTCGGTTGTCTTTTCCTCGCTTGTCTCGTCATCCTTACCATCCTGCTTACCGGAAGTCTCCTCTTTTGTCTGCTGATTTTTGTAATCTGAGCCGGGACCAATCAGAGAAGAGAGACCGTTGCATCCGGCAAGAAGTGCCATAATCACAACAGCCAGAAGGACGCCAAGTCCCAAACCCTTAAAAAAACCATTATTATTCTTTTTACTTATCATATTTATCACACTTTCCAAATAGTTCTAATTATGTGAACAGCTTACATCCATATCAATATTTCGGAACAACAACATAATCCAGCGGATTGACAAATTCTCCTTTGACTATCAGTGAAAAATGAAGGTGAGGACCTGTGGAGTTACCTGTGCTTCCTACCAATGCGATGGTGTCACCTGCGTTGACATACTGTCCCACCGACACCAGAATGGCCGATGCATGAGCATACAGTGTCTGTATACTTCCGCCATGGTCAATCTTGACACAGTTTCCGTATCCCCAGTAGTACTCGGCTAACACAACTGTTCCGCTGTATGCCGCCACTATTGGCTTACCGTTTATGTCCGAACCCGATATATCTGTTCCGTCATGAAGCTTCTCATAACCCAGAATAGGATGTATTCTCATACCGAACTGTGATGTTATCTTATTATATCCCGGTATTGGCCATGTAAAACCTGTAACATTGATTTCTGCAAGCTTGGCTGCCACTGCTGCATCCGGGTCCTGATTTTTCTTCGCCTGTTCAGCAAGCCATGCCGCATATTCCCGTTTTGCCTGTTCAACACGCTCTTCCTGCTCTGCAACCTCCTTTTGTGCAAGAGCCTTCTTATCCTCGGTATCGTCCATCTGTTTTTCAAGATTGTCAAGCTCAGCATTCTTGCTGTTAAATATGGCAGTATAGCTATCCTTAAGTACTTCCTGCTCCTGCTTGACTATATCGAGCCCCTCCTTCTCCCTGTTGAGGTCAGCAAGGTTTGACTCATATGTGTTCTGCTGTATCTGAAGCTCGCCCTCCTGCCATTCGAGGTTTGCAAGCAACGTAGAAATTCTTTCCTTAGTCTCTCCGTACTCTATAAGCTTTTCCCTGTCATACTTAGAAATCTCGGATATATACTCAGCATTGTTCAGAAAATCTATCATACTGTCAGAGGAGAACAGAATATCCATAAAATTCTCCTCGCCATTCTCATACATATACTGAATACGAAGCTTCATGGAATTGTACTGTTCCGCCTCCGTATTCTGTGCATCTGAAAGGTCGTTGCGAGTCTGGTTTATCTCAGCCTCCACCCTCGCAATCTCATTTAAGGTACTGTCAAGCTGTTGCTGCATTTCATCAATTTCAACCTGCTTGTCAGCAATCTTCTGTTCAAGCTCATATATCTGAACCGCCACATCCGCCATCAGCCCATCAACGTATGAAATATAGTCCTTGGTACTCGAGATGCTTGCAGCAATGTTATTGACTTCATTCTGCAGTTCTTCTGCCCTCTGCTTTGCTGCCTCAAGTTCTCTTTCCTCACGATCAATATCTTCCTGTGAAATTGCCTTATAATCTTCCATTCCAAGTGGAAGAAGCATTATAAGTATGCCCGCAAACAGTGTTCTCTTAAGTACGCCCTTTACTCTGTGTCTTTTTTTCAAAACTTATCCTCCTGAAATTTACACCATATAGCCCATCACACCTTAAGATGCTTGCGCAGAGTCATATAGCTTCCCAAAAATCCAATTCCTACTCCCAATATTGCTGCTACAGGCAGCAATGTAGAGAATATGGTCTTAATAGGCAGAAATGCAAGTATATTTGATAAAAATGTAAATCTGCTGATAATATAGTACACGACATTCTCATACAAGTAATATATAACTATCATAGGAAGCATGGCTCCGACAAAACCAATCACAATACCTTCCACAATAAAAGGTGCTCTGACAAAGGCGTTTCTCGCCCCTAAGAGCTTCATAATTGCAATCTCCTCCTTGCGGATGGATATTCCCACAGAAACCGTATTTCCGATAAGGAAAAGTGCCACCAGAAACAGCACAACAATCATAGTGATTGATACCATACTTACGAGACCGCTCACATCCGAGAGCGAATTAGCAGTAATCTCCGAACGTCGTACAGTTCTCACTCCGTCTATGTTCTCCACAGAGGAAGCCACCGTCGACAGTGCATCTGCGCTGTCAAGGTATACCGTATAGGAAGCAGAATCTGCCAGTGGGTTATCATCCTCAAACCCCTCCGCCAAATCCATCCTGTCTCCAAAATACTTCACTTTATATTTCTCCCAGGCTTCCTCAGCTGAAGTAAATTCAATAAGTATGACATTATCCATCTGCTGAATCGTCTTTCCGATGGACTCAATTCTGGCATCTGTCACACCCACATCAAAAAATACCGTAAGGCAGGTATTCTTCTCGGCTTCCTCTACCATATAGGATACATTCGTTACAACCGAATAGAAAATACCAAACAGAAAAATACAGGCTGACATCGTTGCAACAGAAGCAAGTGAGAATAGTCTGTTCCTGTATATATTCTTGAAGCCCTGCTTAATGCAATATCCAAGCGAGCTAATCTTCATAACCGTAATCCCCCCATTTCTCATCAGATACAATCTCTCCATGATCAATGGTGATAACTCTCTTCTTCATTGCACGGACAAGGTCCATGTTATGAGTTACCACAACCACGGTTGTTCCTCTTTTATTTGCCTCATCAAGAAGCTTCATAATCTCCCATGAATTAGCATTGTCAAGATTACCCGTAGGCTCGTCCGCCAACAGAATCTCCGGCTTATTAATCAATGCTCTGGCAATCGCGGCTCTCTGCTGCTCCCCTCCTGAAAGCTGTGAAGGAAAATACTTATACTTTTCAAGAAGCCCTACCATCGAGAGCATGGACAAAACTTCTGAACGTATTCTCCTGGCAGGAGCCTCCACAACCTTCTGCGCAAAAGCGATATTGTCATATATATTCCTGTCCTCAAGAAGTCTGAAATCCTGAAACACCACTCCCATATCACGGCGAATAATCGGAAGTTCTCTCCTCTTAGCCCTGCCAAGATTCTTGCCGTTAATAAAAATATGTCCCGACGTCGGCTCTAACTCCTTAAGCAGCAGCTTAATAAGCGTAGACTTACCAGCACCGCTCTGTCCTACAATGAATACAAATTCACCCTTTTCAACACGCAGGCTGATATTGTTCAAAGCAGGGAAACCGGTGGAATACGTCTTACATACATTTTCTAATATGAGCATATTTCTTGCCTCCCCTATGTTCTTATGTAGCTCTATTCTATACTGACATGCTATTAATAATCAAGTGATTCCATATATTTCATGTAGTCGCGTACCATCAACGCAATCTTAAAAGTAATGGCATCATCAAACACTCTTAAGTCCAGCCCTGTATTCTTCTGTATCTTATCAAGACGGTATACGAGAGTATTGCGGTGGATAAAAAGCTGTCTCGATGTCTCGGACACATTCAAGCTGTTCTCGAAAAACTTGTTAATTGTGGTCAAAGTCTCCTCATCAAAATCATCCGGATTCTGTCCCTCAAAGATTTCCTTAATAAACATCTTGCAGTGAGACATTGAAAGCTGATAAATAAGTCTTCCGATTCCAAGCTTAGAATATGACACAATATTCCTGTCACTATAGAAAATCTTACCGATATCAAGAGCCATCTTAGCTTCCTTATAGGACCTGGATACCTCCTTAATCTCATTGACAATGGTTCCGTAGGCAATATGGACTTTACTCATGGCCTCGGCATTGAGAGTATCCAGAATGGTGAGTGCCACCTGGTTCATCTCCTCATAACTCTCACTATTCTTGAGCTCCTTGACAATAATAATATTCTTTTCGTCAACGGCTGTTATAAAATCCTTTGCCTTAGGAGCAAACAATGTCCTTAAAGTCTCCAGTGCATTATTGTCCTTCTCATGCTTAGTTTCCACAAGGAACACTATTCTCTTGACATCCGTGTCAATGTGAAGCTTCTTAGCCCTGTTATAAATATCAACAAGCAGAAGATTATCCAGTAAAAGATTCTTGATAAAATTATCCTTATCAAAACGCTCCTTATATGCCACAAGAAGATTCTGT
>CAMAKT010000003.1 GCA_945836135.1 uncultured Clostridia bacterium
CTTTGACGAAGAGGAGTACCGTTACAGCACGCCACAGAGAGGAAATGCAGTATTTTTTATGCTGCTGGAAGCATTTCCGGATTGTGCATAACGGGAAGGTAGCTTCTGAGCAGTACCGGTGAAACAGCAGTAGTCGGTAACGGAGTGATTCGCGTTATGGAATCAGGAGATAACCTGACTACCCGGTTAGAAGGTTGAACGAAGGTGGTACCGCGTTAAGAGTTAATACGCCCTTTGCATTTTAAGTGCAATGGGCTTTATTATTTTATTTTTAGAAAGAAGGACGAATAAAATGGCAAAGGAACTTGAAAAGACGTATAACCCTTCCGAGATAGAAGGACGTCTATATCAGAAGTGGCTTGACAAGAAATATTTTCATGCGGAGGTAAATAGAGACAAGAAGCCTTTTACGATTGTGATGCCGCCTCCTAATATTACAGGACAGCTTCACATGGGGCATGCTCTTGACAATACTTTACAGGATATATTGATTCGCTTTAAGAGAATGCAGGGTTATGAAGCACTGTGGGTTCCGGGAACAGACCACGCTTCAATAGCTACAGAAGCTAAGATTGTTGAGGCCATGAGAAAGGAAGGCGTTACCAAGGAGGATATAGGACGCGAAGGTTTCCTTAAGCGTGCATGGGACTGGAAGGCAGAGTACGGCGGAAGAATAGTAAGCCAGCTTAAGAAAATCGGTTCCTCAGCGGATTGGGACAGAGAGCGTTTTACCATGGATGATGGCTGTTCCGAGGCAGTTAAAGATGTGTTTGTTAACCTTTATAATAAAGGTCAGATATACAAGGGTGAGAGAATTATCAACTGGTGTCCTAAGTGTCTTACATCAATTTCCGATGCCGAGGTAGAGTATGAGGACCAGGCAGGGCATTTCTGGCATTTAAGATATCCGCTTGCGGACGGAAGCGGGTATATCCAGATGGCTACCACAAGACCGGAGACAATGCTTGGCGATACCGCGGTTGCTGTTAATCCTAAGGATGAGAGATACAAGGATATGGTTGGCAAGACAGTAATACTTCCTATTGTACACAGGGAGATACCGATTATTGCCGATGATTATGTAGAGATGGAGTTCGGTACAGGTGTTGTTAAGATAACACCGGCACACGACCCTAACGATTTCGAGGTAGGACTTCGCCACAACCTTCCTGTTATCAATGTAATGACAGATGATGCCAAGATTACGGATGAGTATCCGAAGTATGCAGGAATGGACAGATATGAAGCCAGAAAGGCTATTGTAGCTGACCTTGAGGCAGAAGGCGCACTGGTTAAGATTGAGGACTACAGCCATAATGTAGGAACCTGCTACCGCTGCCATACAACGGTTGAACCTAGAGTATCCAAGCAGTGGTTTGTTAAGATGAAGGAGCTGGCACAGCCTGCCATTGAGGCGGTTAAGAATGGAGATACCAAGTTCGTGCCGGAACATTTTGATAAGACTTATTATCACTGGTTAGAGGGAATTAAGGACTGGTGTATTTCACGTCAGCTTTGGTGGGGACACAGGATTCCTGCGTTCTATTGTGATGACTGCGGTGAGATGGTAGTCACCAAGGAAGAAGCACCTGTATGTCCTAAGTGCGGTAAGCCTATGAGACAGGATCCGGATACCCTTGACACATGGTTCTCTTCAGCATTATGGCCATTCTCCACTCTGGGCTGGCCTGAGAAGACAGAAGAACTTGAATATTTCTATCCGACGGATGTGCTTGTAACAGGCTATGATATTATTTTCTTCTGGGTAGTAAGGATGATGTTCTCAGGACTTGAGCACATGGGCGAGATTCCTTTTAAGACCGTACTTATTCACGGACTTGTGAGGGATTCCCAGGGACGTAAGATGAGTAAATCCCTTGGAAACGGAATTGACCCGCTGGAGGTAATTGACAAGTATGGTGCGGATGCCCTTAGACTTACACTTGTTACAGGCAATGCGCCGGGTAACGACATGAGATTCTACTGGGAGAGAGTGGAGGCAAGCCGTAACTTTGCAAATAAGGTATGGAACGCATCAAGGTTTATCATGATGAATCTTGATAAGGCAGAAGACAAGGCTGTGGATTTGTTCGAGCTTACTCCTGCCGACAAGTGGATTCTGTCAAAGCTTAACACCCTTGCCAAGGATGTCACCGAGAATATGGAGAATTTTGACCTTGGCGTAGCAGTTTCCAAGATATATGATTTTATATGGGAGGAATTCTGCGACTGGTATATTGAGATGGTTAAGCCTCGTCTTTACAATGATGAGGATACCACCAAGGCAGCGGCTCTTTTCACACTTAAGACCGTGCTTATTGAGTCCCTTAAGCTGCTCCATCCTTATATGCCTTTTATCACGGAGGAAATCTTCTGCAATCTTCAGGACGAGGAGGAGTCAATTATGATTTCCAAGTGGCCTGAATACAAGGAGGAATTTAACTTCCCAGAGGATGAGCTTGCCATTGAGACGATTAAGGAGGCTGTAAGAGGAATAAGAAATACAAGAACCTCCATGAATGTAGCTCCAAGCAGAAAAGCCAAAGTATATGTTGTTTCCGAGGATGAGAAGCTTAAGAGCATATTTGATAATGGCAAGGTATTCTTTGCTACATTGGGATATGCAAGCGATGTTGTAATACAGTCCGACAAGAGCGGAATTGATACGGATGCGGTTGCTGTAGTGATACCTAACGGAACAATATATATGCCTTTTGCTGAGCTTGTTGACATTTCTAAGGAGATTGAGCGCCTTGAAAAGGAAGAAAAGAACCTTGAAGGCGAGCTTAAGAGAGTTAACGGCATGCTTAACAACGAGAAATTCGTAAGCAAGGCTCCGGCTGCAAAGCTGCAGGAGGAGAAGGATAAGCTTGCAAAGTATACCCAGATGATGGAACAGGTTAAGGAGCGCCTTGCACATCTTAGAGGTTGATGCTCCTACAGGGGGAATTTATGAATGTGACAGTTGTACTGCCATCCCTTAATCCGGATGAAAAATTGAATAAAGTGGTTGACGGACTGATTGGGGCCGGATTTACCGACATTGTAATTGTCAATGACGGTAGTGACGAGGCTCATATGGGACCTTTCAGGCACGCTGCAGAACACAAGGAGGTTACTCTTCTTACCCATGAGGTGAATAAAGGCAAGGGAAGAGCACTTAAAACAGCCTTTGATTATGTTATTGAGAATCGTCCTGACAGCGCAGGAGTTATTACGGTGGATGGCGACAACCAGCATACGGTAAAGGATATCACCGCATGCGCGGGAAGGATGCTTGAGCTTAAGAACAAGGTGGTGCTTGGCTGCCGCGACTTTGGCGGGAAATCGGTCCCGTGGAAGAGCAAGGTGGGAAATATAGGAACAAGTCTGGTATTCAGACTGTTCTGCCGTCTTAAGATATCCGATACCCAGACCGGACTTCGCGCAATTCCACTGGAATATCTTCCTCTTATGTGTGAAGTGGAGGGTGAGCGTTTTGAGTATGAGACCCAGATGCTTTTTGCCTTGAAGAGAAATAATATTGGAATAGAAGAAGTGAAGATTGAGACAGTATATATTGAGGAGAATGCCTCGACACATTTTAATCCCATCAAGGATTCACTCAAAATATACGGAATTATATTTAAGTTCATAATCAGCTCAGGAGCTTCATCCTTGATTGATTATGGTATTTATTCGCTGCTGGTATTTCTCTTAGCAGGCAGATTGGACCGGAGCCTCAGGCTTTTTATTGCCACCTTTGGCGCCCGTGCGGTATCTTCGGTCTGCAACTACACAATGAATAAAAAGGCAGTGTTTAAATCGGCTGCGTCTGTCAAAAAATCGTTGCTTAAGTATTATATGCTTTGCATTGTTCAGACGGCTGCATCGTATGGGCTGGTATATCTGTTAAGCACTTTGTGCAGTGCAGGTTCTTTTTTGGAAATTTTACTTAAGCTGGCAGTTGACATCACACTTTTTATTATAAGCTTCCAGATACAGCGCAGGTGGGTATTCAAATAGGAGGTTCCATGAAGGACGATATTGAAATAATTGATGTAAATATGGATGAACATGAAGAAAAAAGAAGTCAGGCAAAGGAAATATTAAGTCAGGTATCGGCACAGACTGACAGGCAGCCTGAGAGAAAGAGCAGGAAGGCAACGAAACAGACTTCAGGGCAGCCTAAGAAGTCTAATAAGGCACTTCGGATTGTTGGAAGGATATGCCTGTGCATAGTGACCTTTGTGGCAATTACATTTGCAGGTGCGTACATGACACTTAATACTATATGCCATGGTCCATCCAAGGCTGCCAGAGATTTGTTTGTCTCCACAATTCTTGAGACGGGGCAGATGAAGTTCCTTGCTTCATGGTACTTTACCGAGGATGAAATTTTAGCCATTACCGACAGAAACGGAATGGTCCATAATGAAGAAAATGTGGACCCGGGACTTATTGAGATTCCTACCCAGGGTGAAGAGACTGTGGATACGGAATTTGACATTAACGGTATTGAACTGGTTGAGATATCGGGGCGTTCTTTCTTTGCGAAGATGCTCATTATAAATGACCCTTCACGTGTGAAACTGTCCACCATATATCCTTGGTCGGATTTTAACAAAAATAAGTATGGCGAGACCCTTGAGCAGCTTGTCCAGCGAGGCGATTATTTGGCGGGTATTAACGGAGGTGAGTACTATTCCGATGGCAACTGGGGAGGTGTGCCAAAGGGACTGGTTGTGTGTGACGGAGTTATACAGTACAACAGCCCGCAAGCAGGCGATGTTATGGTTGGTTTTACCGAGGATAATATCCTTATGATTAGCGATATCGGAAACATGAGTACTGCGCAGGTGGAGCAGATGGTGGCAGACAACAGGATTCGTGATGCGGTAAGCTTCAAGGACATTGATGACGGAGATAATAATCATTTTACAAAGCTTATCATTAACGGAACAGCTACCCAGCTCTCGGGAAACGGCAGCGGAGCCAATCCTCGTACTGCTATAGGACAGCGTGCCGACGGAACTGTTCTTATGCTGGTTACGGACGGACGTGGCGCTGCAGGGCATCTGGGAGCTACTGCACAGGACTTAATTTCCATTATGCAGGAATACGGAGCGGTAAATGCGGCAAACCTAGATGGAGGAAGCTCCTCGGCCATGTACTATAACGGCGTATATGAAATGACCAGTGTAACATTGTACTATTCTACTTCCTCATGGCGGCTTCCAACCGCTTTTGTTGTAGAGAAGAGAGAGGAGTAAGCCATGTCAAAGAAGAGAAAAGCTCCGGTATTCTGGATTTGTTTTGCAGTGTTTGTGCTTGTAATGGTTATATTCTGGGTGTTTGTTATCGACTATGTTAAAAAATGCCTTGTAACATACGAAAATTCACAGCCTGAGTATATTGTTGAAGAGTTCATGGAATCCATGGAGAACGGGACTGCTTTTGATAATGTAGGCTTTACAAAGAGCAGCAGCCGTTTTGAAAATCCGGATATTTATAAGGAGAAATATTTAAATGACATAGAAGGAAAGACTTATACTTACGAAAAATCAGCACAGAGCTACGATTCAGCGCACCCTGTATACAATATTTATGCGGATGATACACTGATTGCACATGTTACGTTGAATGAAGTATCTTCCGAGCCGTTGATGCTTATTCTGTCATCCCAGGAATGGGAGATAGAGAGCATTGAACCGCTATATACAACCGGAACACAGGGCGTGACGGTGGTTGTGCCGGATAATTACAGTGTATTTGTTAATGATGTTAAGCTTGATTCACGAGAGTTTACGGGCGAGAGCTGGGAAATCGATGATTTTCAGTATGCGAAGGAGTATGTTGACGTACCAAAGCTTGTTGAGTACAGTGTTGAAGGTATGTTAAATGCTCCGGATGTGACAATATACAATAATCAGGGCGAGATGATTATGTACGCTGCCGATGAGCAGGGAAATATCCGTGTGGACAACTTCATGACATCCACGATTGATACGGAGTTGGCGGCGCAGGTGCTTCAAAATGCCAAGAACTATTCCAATTTCTTCTCAAGGGATATTGAGGGCTGCCGCAACAGTGTTGCACCGATTGCCTATATGTTCCCTGAGGATTCATACTATCTCGAGCTTGCCGAAAACTACAGGCTTAATGATATGTGGATGTACAGCGCCCATGAGACTCCGGTATTTACGGGAGAGATGGTGTCTAATTACGTCGTATATACATCAGAGCTGTTCTCAGTTGACGTATATTTTGAAAAGAATATGACGCTGACACTCAATGGAGAAAAGCGTCAGGACATCACCAATACACGGTACTTTTATGCAAAGATAAATGATGAATGGCTGATTGTGGATATGCAGTCAGTGACCAAATAGGAGGCGAAGGACGTTGGTTAAGGAGTTGGCAAAAAAGAACAGGTCTTACAGAAGGTTTTATGAAGACAGAAAGATTAAAAGGGAACAGCTTGTGGATATGATTGACTGTGTGCGCTATACTGCATGCGGGGGCAACAAGCAGACCCTTAGATTTCTTTTGGTATGCGATGATAAGGAAAGCGAAAAACTCTTTTCGAGTCTGCAATGGGCGGGATATCTGCCTGAATGGGACGGCCCTGTGGAGGGTGAACGTCCGTCGGCTTACATTATTCTGTTAAGCGAGGCAGCTTCGGCAAATGCTACGAATTGGGACGAGGGAATAGCTGCACAGACAATT
Organism: uncultured Clostridia bacterium; assembly: GCA_945836135.1. Classification (GTDB taxonomy): domain Bacteria; phylum Bacillota; class Clostridia; order Lachnospirales; family Lachnospiraceae; genus CAG-882. The sequence continues at coordinate 6,709 of CAMAKT010000003.1, forward strand.
CTGCTCGCGGCAGTTGAGATGGGATATGGTGGATGCATTTTGGCCAATATTGACAGAAATACTATAGTTTCTGATTTTGCAATAGGAAGCGATTATGCGGTTAAACTTGTAATAGCTCTGGGTGTGCCGAAGGAAGAGGTGGTTATTGAGGACATCTCCTACGGTGATGACATACGCTATTACCGCGATGCCAACCAAGTACACCATGTACCGAAGCTTAAGACGCAGGAGTTAATATACGGAGAGGATAAATAATAAATTTAAAAGTAACAGTTCAGCCCGCACCATTCGCAAAGTCGCCCCTACGGTGCTTTTTCGCTGCTTCGCAGCTAACTTTGCTCATAAACATGGCGCTCCGCTCATAGCCTGCGACATGAGCTAATTCATGCAAGCATGATTATCTCATGTTACAGGCTATGGCTGAACTGTTACATATAAAATGGGGGAAAATTATGCAGGGGCTTGCACAATTAATTGTTAAAGAAGTTAAAAAAGCAGTTGTGGGCAAGGATGATATACTTGAAAAGGTAGTTCTTGCCATTCTTGCCAGAGGTCACATCCTGATTGATGATATACCGGGAGTGGGAAAGACGACCATGGCCATGGGATTTGCAAAGGCGATGGGATGCAAATGTAACAGAATACAGTTTACACCGGACGTAATGCCATCTGACATTATGGGCTTTTCGGCGTACAATCCGAAAACGCAGGAGTTTGAATATAGGCAGGGAGCGGCAATGTGTAATCTTCTCCTGGCAGACGAGATTAACAGAACTTCCAGCAAGACACATTCGGCATTGTTAGAGGTAATGGAGGAGAGGAGAGTTTCGGTGGATTCGGTTACGCATCCTGTTCCACAGCCTTTCACTGTTATTGCAACGCAGAATCCCACAGGTTCTATAGGAACACAGCTTCTGCCGGAATCCCAGCTTGACCGTTTTATGATTCGGGTATCCATGGGATATCCTGACAGGGAACAGGAGATAAGAATACTTAAGAGCAGAGCAGGAAGTGTCCCGGTGGATGAGGTAAGATGTGTTACTGACGCAGAGGGAATTCTAGAGTTGCAAAGGCAGACTGACAACATCTATGTCCACGATGCAATCTATGATTATATTGTGAGGCTTGTACAGGCGACAAGAAATCATGAATATGTGGAGCTTGGCGTGAGCCCGCGAGGAACCCTGGCGTTAACTGCCATGGCAAAGGCTAATGCTTTATATGAGAACAGGGATTACTGTATTCCGCTTGACGTAAAAAAAGTATACATGGACGTGGTATGTCACAGGCTGGTGCTTAATTCAAAGGCAAGAATGAACAAGGTAACTTCCGCCATGGTGGCAGGAAGTATACTGGCTTCCGAAGCTGTTCCGAGACAGGCCAAGAGGTAGTTGTATGGTGGGGAGAAAAATATTATACTTTTTTTTACTGTATATGGTTCTGGTGTATAATGTTCTCTACAAAACATACGATGCTTATGTGCTTTTAATAGCAGCAGTGGCTGTACCGGTAGTTTCACTGGTTATTCTTATTATTCAGAAATGCTTTGTAAGAATATACTGCAAAGAGAGCTTTATCACAACAGCGCGGTTAGAGACGGCTGTGGTTAAGTATGAAGTGAATAATCCTACGCCGTTTCCGGTTGCTTATGCGGAGGCAGCGCTTCAGGAGCGCAGGAAAAGAATCCGTTTTTCAGTGCCGGCAAGGAATAAAGCATTTATTAGTAATACAGTAAGTTATGAACACTGCGGAGTCGACACTGTGCAGCTTCGCTGTGTATATATATATGATTTTTTAAGGCTTTTCAGATTCAAATTATGTAATTCGGGCGTGGTAAAAGTGACAATTTTGCCACGCTTGTTTGGCGTTAGCGAAGGCGTGCAGGAAATAAACGCGCTACAGGACGGCAGCAGTACCAGCAGCAAAAAGGGCAATGACAGGAGTGAGATTGCCGAGATAAGGGAATACCGCGATGGCGACTGCATCAGGGATATCCACCAGAAACTGAGCTGCCGTATGTCAAGGTTGATGGTTAAGATATATAGCTGCGAAGAGGAGGATGAGCCTGCCTTTCTTTTCTGGTCGGAGGAAAACGGCAGCAAACCTGTAGAAATCAAAGACAGGATGCTTGAAGCCATGTATGCCATCATGAATGCATTGCTGGCAGAAGGTCAGGGTATTAAGGGTATTATGCCGGAAACCGAAGGCATGGATAGCATTTCGATTAGAAATAATGATGAACTTGATTCTTTTTTTGTGCGTATCTTAAATAAAGAGAATTATACAGCATATATACCCGGTTGTGAGATAACAGGCCTTCAAATATTTGCAATAAGTAAGTCGGAGAGCTTGTTTGAATTTATGAATGAAATGCACAGACCCGGCGGAGAACCTATATTGTACATTCCGGCGGAGAAATGTGATGCGGATGAAAAAGATTCGGTTGTATGTGTTTCATTGTCGGGAGGTGAGCAGATATGTTTCGATTATTTGTAAAAAATCTGCTGTATTACCTTGTGTACATGGCTATAGTGATAATGGGAGTTGCGTTTACCGTATGGAGCTTTGCGAATGAGTATGCTACTGTTCAGATCGGCATATCGACGGCGATAGTGGGGGCGCTAATCGGAAGCATTGTAGCCATTGCAATATATTATATGAAAAAATGGGCATGGATTGGCAGAGTGCTTTTGTCAGCCGTTGTAGTGGCATTTATAAGGATTAAATTTGACAGCGTCGCAGGAGGAGCCTCATACATTATCAATTATTTTATTGATAACATTAATGATTACTACAACAGTGAAATGTATTACATTTTTCTTAGTAATGATATGCTTAGGAAAGCCAATCAGCCATTGGCGGTTATGCTGATGTGCATGCTTGCAGGTTATGGCTATATGTCGGTTTTTTTAAGGGGAAAGCATGGGGGTATTGCCGCATTTGTTGCGGTGCTCTGTTACCTTATGCCTGCAACGATGGATAATATTCCGCCTATTTATAATCTGGTTGGAGTAATTCTGTTTGTTGTATGCTGTGTGCTGGCCGGTGCAAATAAAAGTGCAAAATATCGTGATAGGAAATCCAACGCGCAGGCAATGGCATGGATGATGTCGATAACGCTTGCAGTGATACTTACGCTTATGTGTATAGTTCCAAGGGAACAATATATTCCAAGCAGCAGTTTTAACGTCATCAGCGGAAAATATGTATTTTCTTTAGAAGACTTTCGACAATATTCCGAAAATATAATTAATCCGCAGATAGACCTTGGAAACGGCAATGGTATAAGTGCCGGAAGTATTGGAAGGATAGGAAGCATACAATATAATAATGAACCTTTCCTTTTAGTCAGAGCACCTGAAGGAGTCGGAACAATATATCTTAAAGCGTTCCAGGCAGCGGTATATACCAAAACACAATGGTATGCTATGGATGAATCGATATATAAACAATATTCCGGTATGTTTGAAAAAAACAGACAGGCAGGTTTTGACCCATATATGCAGGTCAATGAGGCGCTTGATTATCTCACTGCAGCAGGTGTTGAGGGAATAAACGCTGACAGCTATAATATCGAGGTGAATCAATATTATGGTGACGATTACAGTTATGTACCGATGGATACAACGCAGATTGACGGAAAGCGTGCAGGAAAATTTACTAAAGAGGACAGGGAGATACATCTGTCCTCGGACAAACCGGGGAACTCAGATATATATCACACATATACGATTACGCAGTGGCAGGATAATACGGATTTTGAAAGGCTTATCCAAGAGGGAGATTCCATTGAAGGGATAAACCAGAAGAGATACTCTGATTTCGTATATAAGAATTATCTGGATGCCAATACAAGCTGTGCAGACAGGATTGTGGAGGAACTTTTTCCGCAGATAATGAGCGATGATTATGATGTAAGCGCGCCAGAAGGAAAGGCTGCGTTTATCAGGGATACGGTGGATTTTTTTGACGCGGAGTATTTATATACGCTCAGGCCGGGAACCACATCGTCGGACAGGGATTTCGTAGAGAATTTCCTGTTTGAAACAAAAAAAGGTTTCTGCACATATTTTGCATCTGCGGCTGTAATGATTTTCAGATGTGCAGGAATCCCTGCAAGATATGTGGAGGGCTATGTTGTTCCTGAGAGCCTGTATAAGGCAGCCTCCACAGAAAATGAGGATTATTATGAGGCTGTTGTAACTGACCGGTATGCTCATGCGTGGGTTGAGGTATATATGGACGGAATAGGCTGGGTTGTGGTTGACCCTACGCCGGGATATTCACGGTATCCGGGAGAAAATGTGCAGTGGGGCAGTGAAGAAGAGACGCAGGAAGAGACAAAACAGGATACGTCTGAGACTGATACGGAGCAGACGGATGAAGAGAGCAGTGAGACTCAGGATGAGAATCATGAAGAAGCGTCTGATAAGACAAGCCGGGATGATGGAGAAAATTCAGGCGAAGTTAATACGGCGACAGGGGACAAGCATGGAACCGGAGGCTTAGGAGAGGATGATATCGATAACAGAGACGGTATAACAGAAGATAGTTCAAGTTTTAAAGAAATACTGCAGCAGATTGCCAATATGGCAGTGCGGGCAGGCAGAATACTCTTAGCTGTTATAAAAATAGCAGCAGCTCCTTTGGCAGTAATATTATTTCTGATATTTAGGCAAAAATATCTGGAACAAAAGCGAGTAAAGTTATATAATGGTGACTGTAGTCTGGATAATCGAGAGAGAGTATGCAGGATTATGGCTTATTATGAGAGCATTCTTAAGTTTGAACACATACATCTTTCAGAAAATGACAGCTATGCGGAAATTATTGCAGGGCAGAATCATGACTCGAAGGCTTTGAATATAGCGCAGCTTGTTGAGAAAGCGCTGTATTCGGATGCAGTACTTGACGATGATGAGACGATGCAGATTATGACTTATGTGTATACTTACAGCCAACAGACCTACTTTTACCTTGGCTTGTTTAAAAAACTGGTTTTTAAGTACATTTTTGCTTATTAATAAACATGGAGGATTAATATGATACATCAGGTGAAAAGAATATGTGCAAAAGCGGCGGTGCTGGCAGCAACGCTTATTATCGGGGTAATGGGAAATTCGGTGAATGCGGCTGCAGCGGATGCCGATGGTAATATAGTCATTGTTATTGATCCCGGTCATGGCGGTGACGACCCGGGTAAAATCGGTGTCAATGGTGTGAATGAAGAGGACGCTAACTATGAGATTGCAAAGGCGATGATGAGTCGTTTGGAGCAGTGCGATGGTGTAAGAGTATACCTTACAAGACCTGAGGAAGAGTGGAACACCAACACAGGACGTGCTATGATTGCAGCAGCGCTGAATGCGGATTTTTTAATAAGTATTCATAACAACAGCGGAACGGAGACAAGCAGCGGAGCCATAGTGTATACGTCGGTGCTTCCGCTGTACAGTACTATAACTGCTGATATGGGAAACTATATACTTGGTAATCTTGAGCAGCTTGGAATATACAACAATGGCATCCAGACAAGAAATTCCACGGAATATGTAGGTGAGGACTACTACACCATCATGGGTGAAGGAATGAGGGCAGGTGTACCTACAGTACTTATTGAGCACTGTTTTTTAAGTAATCCTGTGGACTCATTATTTGTGTCACATGAGGATGGGAGCCTCGATTACGAGAAGATTGCTCTTATCGGTAAGGCCGATGCCGATGCGGTAATAGATTATTTTAATTTGAGTGCTAATACTGCAGTGGCAGATTCAGAATCGGTAGTAGAGCTTGAAAAGGGATATTCGGTACGGGTTACACCTGGGAAAACGGGAACAGGCAATATATCATGGCTAAGCAGCAATGAGAATACCGTAAGGGTGGATGAAAACGGCTTTGCAACCGCAGTCAACAGCGGTTCGGCAACAATACAGTATTCCTATGAGGATGGAACCACCGGCACACTGTCTGTTAATGTCAGAATTCCTGAGCAGGTGGCATTAGTTGGATTTATTGATCCAACATTTTACAGTACGCCGGAGGAATTTGCAGGTGTAGATTTAAGTTCTGCGCGAGCCAGTGTTATATACAGTGATGGCTCAGTCAAGCAGGTTACACCTGATCATGTGGGTGAGGTAGATTACAATAAAGTAGGAATACAGGATGTTGCTGTCAGTTACGGAGCACTTGACGGAAAACTAAGGATAATCTACAGTTCACCTGAATATGTACCAGAGGTTACTTCAAGGGAGACGGAAGCTCAGACGGAGCCGACAACAAATGAGCCGCAGCCGACAGAGGATGTTACTCAGACCTCACAGCAGGAGAGTGCACAGGGTGAAGAGGACGGCATGAGCTTTGATATCATGATGATTATTAAGCTGGCTGCCGGGGTAGTGATTGTTGTTGTGATTGGCACGGTTGTGTTCTTCCTTGAGAACCGGATGAGCAAAAGCAGGAGAAGAAATAGAAGGAGACGCAGATATTAATGAGTGTGTTTTTTATGAAGAAAATAAAAAAGAGGGCAGCATACATTCTTGGCCTTGTACTTTTATTTGCTGCAGTTTTGACATGTGGGTTAAAAGATTCCGGCGAGACTGTATATGCCAAGGACAGTGATGGGAATATAGTGATAGTTATTGACCCGGGGCACGGAGGATATGACAGTGGTGCCACATCATCAAGCGTCGGCGATAAGGAAAGTGATTTGAACTGGAATATTGCCAAATACATGAAAGCGGAGCTTGAGACTTATGAAGGTGTGCGTGTGTATGTGACGAGGGGCAATAATGAGTGGAATTCCAATACGGGACGTGCGCAGTTAGGACGTGCGCTGGGGGCAGATGCCATCATAAGCATTCACAATAATTCTGCCTCAAGTGAATCAGCAAGCGGATTTGTTGCATATGGCTCCGTGTCACAGGATTTTGTCGAGGTCACTAAGAATCTCTGCCTTAATATGGCAAGATACGCTTCGGCGGCAGGACTTAATCTATATAATAACGGGTATCTGACGAGAACAAGCTCAAATGATTCAAGTGTTGATTATTACACCGTAATTGATGAGGGAATAAAGGCCGGAATACCGACGATTATTGTAGAACATTGCTTTTTAAGCAATTCGTCCAATGCAGCATTTATGCATGAAGCTGCCAATCAGAAGAAGGTGGGTGTAGCAGATGCTACGGCAGTTGCAGAGTTTTTTGGGCTGTCAAAGAGAAGCATAAGCGATGGGCAGAGCATTGCACTTGACAGAAGCTACAGTGCATATTTTATTCCTGCCAATCAGAGGGATGGTGCCATAACTTTTACAACCTCCGATGAGAATGTTGCCCATGTACGCAGTGACGGACTTGTCACGGCAGTAAATGCCGGCACGGCAACAATTACTTACACATATCAGGACGGAACAAGCGGAAGCTGTACTTTTACGACGAAGGAAGTCACACAGGTGGGTGTTGCTGCGGGAATCAATCCTACGGTGTATCACACATCAGAGCAGGTTGCTGCCATTGACAAGAGTAAGATTATGGTTAAGGCAATTTACAGCGACGGAACCTGTCGGCAGCAGTCATCGGGCTATGTAATAGGAGACATAGACCCTAATATGGCAGGAAGACAGTATATCAGTGTATCTCATAACGGATTCAGCTCCACTTTTTCAATTACACTTGATGCTTCCAAGGATGCAGGGAATTATCAGGAATACCTGTATCAGGTGCATGGAGACTATTCTGATATATTCACATTACCGGAGCTGGTGTCGGTAGAAGGAGTGACAGGTTCACCGTATACAAGCAATGGTTTTGAGGACAGGCCTGTTTCGGGCGATACAACAACGCAGACTGAGCAGGATACTCAAAGCCGGACTCAGGAAGAGACAAGCTCTTTTGCGGAAGAGAATACAACAACTGAGACATCAGAAGAGGCAAGTTCTCCGGCAGAGGAGAATACAACAACTGCGTCACCGGAGGAGACAGCTTCTTCGGAAGAGGAGGATACACAGCCGGCTTCCGAAAGCAGTGAAACAACAGAGCATATATCGGAAAGTACATCTACGGAAAAGGAAACCGTCGCAGATACTACGTCGCAAAAGGATACTGAGACATCGGCTAAGAAAAGCAAGGGCAGCAGCTCTTTTGACTGGTTCCTTACAGTGCTTATTCTGCTTATTGTACTTTTGCTTGCACTTATTGTTCTGGCAGTTTTGTCAATTATAAAAAATAATAAGTACAATGCATCCGTAGAACATGAAAAGAAACATGAAAAAGAGTACGATGAACCAAAACGCAAAAAAAGGCGTTAAATTTAAAAAGAAATATTCGCATATTGACTATTACTGCATATAATGGTATCATAATAATAGTTTCGATTTTGGTAGAGGTTGCACCGGTTATCAGTACTCCTTATGACATGACAGACATGGAAGAAGAAGGAAGAAAGGAAGCGGTGCCGAAGCGGACAGAACCGTCTGTAGTCTGGCCGGCTGGGCGTATGGTGAATAATCATGCGACTGTCATCTGAGGATGGAGAGCTACTTGAAGATTTTCTTGTTATGTATTGAGACTCCGCGGAGCCCGGTACATGGAATGGAACCTTAAGGGCTGGCTTTTCGTCAGCCCTTTTATATTTAAGGCACAAATCGAAAGAATTAATTAATTCACAGATTCTTTTATCAGTAGGTTTGCGTAAGCGCTGCACCGCAAATCCAGGCAGAAAAAAAGACAGCGCAGAAATGAGGAAAAATATGTCAATATTTACAGGATCAGGAGTTGCTATCGTTACACCGATGACGGCTGACAAGAAAGTGAACTTTGAGAAGCTGGGAGAGATTATTGAGGATCAGATTAAGAACCACACAGATGCCATTATAATCTGCGGAACAACAGGTGAGGCTTCAACACTTACTCATGAGGAACATTTAGATTGTATACGCTATTGCTGTGATAAGGTTAACAAGAGAATTCCGGTTGTTGCAGGAACCGGCTCTAACTGCACAGAGACAGCGGTATATCTGTCCACCGAGGCACAGAAGGCAGGCGCAGACGGGCTTCTGGTTGTTACACCATACTATAACAAGGCAACACAGAACGGTCTTTATGGACACTATAAGGAGATTGCAGCATCGGTTGACCTTCCGATTATTATGTACAATGTGCCTGGCAGAACAGGCTGCAATATTTTAGCTCCTACTGCTGCAAGAATATTCAAGGATGTTGAAAATGTAGTAGGTATTAAAGAAGCAACAGGTAATATCTCACAGGTAGCTAAGCTCATGGCACTTACTGACGGACAGATCGATTTGTACTCAGGCAATGATGACCAGATTGTTCCTATTCTGTCACTGGGAGGTAAGGGTGTTATATCTGTTCTTGCCAATGTGGCTCCACAGCAGACACACGATATTGTCGCATCATATCTTGCAGGAAATGTGGCTGAGAGTGCGAAGTTACAGCTTAAGGCAATTGAGCTTGTGGATGCACTTTTCTGTGAGGTCAACCCTATTCCGGTTAAGACAGCTATGAACCTTCTCGGCTGGGAGGCAGGCCCCTTAAGACGTCCGCTCTCTCCTATGGAGCCGGAGAATGTTGAGAAACTTAAGAAGGCAATGAAGAATTACGGAATACTGTAGGAGGTACATCATGATTAAGGCGATTATGCATGGCTGCAATGGCAAGATGGGGCAGGTGATTACAGGTCTTGCTGCAGCCGATTCACAGATAGAGATTGTTGCAGGAATAGACCCACATGACGACGGGCATAACGGTTATCCTGTATATCGTTCGATTTTCGAATGCGATATTAATGCGGATGTTATAATAGATTTTGCTGCTGCAGGAGCAGTTGACAATCTGCTTGATTATTCCGTGAAGAAAAATATACCTGTTGTTCTCTGCACGACAGGTCTTTCGACAGAACAGCTCGCCAAGGTCGATGAGGCGGCCAAGCAGGTTGCAATTCTTAAATCTGCCAATATGTCACTTGGAATCAACACATTGTTCAAGGTACTGTCAGATGTGGCACCTCTTTTGTCAGCGGCAGGCTTTGACATAGAGATTGTCGAGAAACACCACAGACTCAAGGTGGATGCACCGAGCGGTACAGCTCTTGCCCTTGCCGATTCCATTAATGAGTCCGTGGACAATAAATACACCTATAAGTTTGATCGTAGTCAGGTCAGAGAGAAGAGAAGTGAAAACGAGATTGGCATAAGTGCAGTGAGGGGCGGAACAATTGTCGGTGAGCACGAGGTAATCTTCGCAGGTGAAGATGAGGTAATTGAGTTCAAGCATACAGCATACTCAAAGGCAGTATTTGCCAAGGGAGCTATTGAGGCTGCCAAGTTCCTTGCAGGAAAGCCGGCGGGCAGGTATACCATGAAGGAAGTTATCGGATAGATTTTTTATTTTCACTGACAATTATTTCAATTTTATTTTAATTATTTCCGAACATACTAAGCGTATCAGAAGCGCATAGCTCCTGTTATGATAAATATCAAAGTATGTAAAGGAGATAGTTATGAAAAAGCTGAAACTTTTTCTGGTGTGCACAGTGATATCGGTAATCAGCGTTTTCGGTCTCACCGCATGTTTTAATGACGGGAGCGGCCAACAGGGAACTGGTAATGAAACCACAAGCAGTGCCACCGGCAACGGAAACAACAATGCAACAACTAACGGCAACGGTAACGGAACCAACGGTACAACCAATGCCACCAAAGAGAACAATAACAATGGTACGACTAACGGAACAACCAATGGTAACGGAACCAATGGTACGACGAATGGCAACGGAGTCAACGGTAATGGAACCAATGGTACGGTAAATGATGGAATAAATAATCATGAGACCAATACCGATGCCAACGGCAATATCATCAATGGTGTTGGTGATGTAATCAATGACGGCCTCGATGAGATTGAAACAGTTATTGACGACATTGACGGCAATAATGCTACTAACGGCAATAACACAAGAACACGTTAGCCGGTCTATAATAAGAATAGGGAGAGGAAGAAGCGGAAATCCTGCTTCTTCCTCTCTTGTACTTAAGGGGTAAAGCGGGTATAATAGAGAATATGAAATGTTCAGAAGAACAGAAATGAGGATTAGCATGAAGGATGGTTTTATTAGGGTACAGGCGGCAACGCCGGATATCCGTGTGGCAGATTGTGAATACAATACCGCTAATATAATTAAGATTATGGATGAGGCATATGGTAATAAGGTGTCGGTGCTGGTATTTCCTGAGCTATGCATTACCGGATACACATGCGGAGACCTTTTTTTGCAGGATACTCTGATTGGAGCAGCGTGGGAGTCATTGGGACGTATCGCAGAGCATAGCAAAGGGATGGGGATGCTTACCTTTGTAGGACTTCCGATTATGCATCGGGGAAAGCTCTACAATGTGGCGGCAGCAGTGTGTGATGGCAGACTATTAGGCCTTGTACCAAAGAAAAATATACCAAACTATTCCGAATTCTATGAAATGAGGCATTTTACACCGGGCATGGATGTGTGCGAAAAGACGGCGGATGGAATTTGGCTTGGCTGTAATATACTGTTCAGATGCTCTAACATGAGGGAACTTGTGGTGGCGGCAGAAATTTGTGAGGATGTATGGGTTGCATGTCCGCCAAGCATCGGACATGCACTTTGTGGTGCTACCCTTATTGTAAACTGTTCTGCAAGCGATGAGACTACCGGTAAGGATATATACAGAAGAGCTCTTATATCGGGACAATCAGCGAAGCTTGTATGTGGATATATATATGCTAATGCAGGTGAAGGGGAGTCAACCCAGGACCTTGTATTCGGAGGTCAGAATATTATATGTGAGAACGGCAATGTGCTGGCAGAGACTAAGCGTTTTGCCAATTCAAGTGCTGTTGCGGAGATGGATTTACAGCGTCTTGTCAATGAGCGCAGGAGAATGAATACATTTACACAACAGAGCATCCAGGGCTATGAGGTGGTTGATTTTACCATAGAGGGGCATGAACTTAAGCTTGAGAGATATTATGAGAGGACACCTTTTGTTCCGTCATCCAAGACGGACAGGGATGCAAGGTGCGAGGAAATATTATCCATACAGGCAATGGGACTGAAAAAGAGACTGGCACATACACAGTGCCGCAGTGCGGTTATCGGAATATCAGGAGGACTTGATTCCACACTGGCTCTTCTGGTTACGGCAAGGGCCTTTGACAGTCTCGCAATTCCGAGGGAAAATATTACTGCTGTGACGATGCCATGTTTCGGAACAACGGACAGAACCTACAATAATGCAGTGGAGCTCACCAAAAGGCTGGGAGCTACGCTTTATGAGGTGGATATAAAGGAAGCGGTGCTTGTACATTTCCGTGATATTGGTCAGAATCCGGATAAGCATGATGTTACCTATGAGAATGGTCAGGCAAGGGAGCGCACACAGATTCTCATGGATATAGCAAATAAGAATGGTGGAATGGTTATCGGAACAGGAGATATGTCGGAGCTTGCGTTAGGGTGGGCAACTTATAACGGCGACCATATGTCCATGTACGGAGTGAACTGCTCGGTGCCAAAGACACTGGTGCGCCATCTTGTGAAATACTATGCAGATACCTGCGGCGATGACAGACTGTCGGAGACTTTGGAGGACATTCTTGACACACCTGTAAGTCCGGAGCTTCTGCCTCCGTCAGAGGGGCAGATTTCCCAGAAGACGGAGGACTTGGTAGGACCTTATGAACTCCACGATTTTTTCCTGTATTATATTCTGAGATTCGGATATATGCCGCATAAGGTATACAGACTTGCATGTCATGCATTTGCCGGTGAATATGATGACAAGGTTATTCTGCACTGGCTGGATACCTTTTACAGGCGTTTTTTTGCACAGCAGTTCAAGCGCTCATGTCTGCCGGATGGTCCTAAGGTGGGCTCCGTGGCGGTATCGCCAAGAGGCGATTTGCGTATGCCTAGTGATGCCTGCCGTGGGTTGTGGCTTAAGGACTTGGAGCAAATACAATAAGTAATTAATTTACACAACTGTTTAGTGCAAAATAGTATATGGAACTAGCGGCGTGCTTTATCAAGGGCAGCTTCAACTGCATTTATAAGGACAAGGGAGGTATATTTTGTGTCGGATGAATATGTAATTCCGTCAGTTGTGCCGCTTTCCTTGACCTGTGACTCGATTTCCTTTAGTGAGGATGAGAGAAGAGGATACATTGTTTCCACTGCCTCAGCGGTATTGACGAGGCGTATTGATTTGACGGTATTGGAGTCAACGGTAACCTCTAAGTCCATGGTATTACCGGACAGAATAATGGATGCGGTGTAAACGCCGGGGTTGAAGGTACTTTCGGCAAGCTCATCATCCTTTGGGGATGCCTTTGATGAAATATGTATGATAAAGAGCACCAGCAGGATGACCGCCAGCAGGGCAAGCACACCGGTAATAACCAGTTCCTTTAGTTTAACGACAACGATTTTGGTAGCAGAACTCATGAGAGGCTCCTTGCATAATTTCTTTGTATATGTTTATTATGGAAAAATTCTTTTATGACATGGATTTGGAGGATTAAGGTTGGAGGTAATATTCATAACGGGAAGCAGCGGATGCGGCAAATCCCGCAAATTGTACGATAAACTGTCTGAGGAGTCGGTTCAGAATCCCGGCAAGAGGTTTTTTTTGGTGGTACCTGAGCAGTTTACGATGCAGGCACAGAAGAATATTGTTGAGCTAAGTCCGGGACACGGAAGCTTCAATATAGACATTGTAAGCTTTAACCGTCTCGCATACCGTGTCTTTGAGGAACTGGGAGTGAGTCTTCTTACTACAATAAATGATACCGGCAAGAATATGATTCTTCGCAAGGTAATAGATGAAAATAAGAACTGGCTTGAGGTAATACATCCTAAGGACACGCAGGGCTTTGTTAGTGAGATTAAGTCGGTCATTTCCGAGCTTCTGCAGTATTCGGTTACACCACAGATGCTTTCAGAGGCATGCGGACGCATAGGTGGTGACGGAATCAACCACAATGAGCGCCTTAAGAGAAAGCTCAAGGATATTATGGTAATATACAATGCTTTTCGGGAGTACATCTCACAGAAGTATATTACTACGGAGGAGATTACCGAGATTCTTTGTGGCTGCGTGGACAGGTCACAGCTTGTCTGTGACGCTGTATTTGCCTTTGACGGTTTTACCGGATTTACGCCGGTTCAGTATAGACTTATTGAGCTCTTATTCGACAAGGTCGCCGGAATGTATTTTACAATCACCTTGCCTGAAAATGCAGACAGGCAGCTTTTTGATATGAGCTATGAGATGATGAGACGCCTTGGCGAGTGCGCCGACAGAAATCATGTGGGGACAAAGAGGGAGCATATAGGTGGTGATGTCCCTTGTAGATTCCTTTCATCACCGGAGCTTGCACATCTGGAGAAAAATCTGTTCAGAGAGACAGATACATATACACATCCTTCGGACAGAATCAGTGTATATTCTGCCCTTGGCAAAAAGGCAGAGGTGCAGTATGTGGCAGCAGGAATATGCAGGCTTGTGGCTATGGGGTACAGATACAAGCAGATAGGTGTTATTGCAAGCAGCATGGATGAGTACAGGGAGCTTATTGCCAATATATTTGCTGAAAACGATATTCCGGTATTTATGGATAATAAGCGTTCCATACTTGCCAACCCTGCTGTGGAATATATAAGGGCTGCACTTCAGATTATTGAGAAGGATTATTCCTATGAGTCGGTTTTCAGACTTCTTAAGGGATATATGAGTCCAATAGGACTTGAGCAGGTGGATGTGTTTGAGAACTATGTACTTGCTCTTGGAATACGCGGACACAACAGATACAATGAGCCGTTCCGCCGAAAATTTCCATCAAGACGTGAAGTCGATATGGAGATGATTAATGAGACGAGGAAAGCTCTATGTGAACTGTTAGAGCCGCTGTGGGAGGTTTTTCACAATAAGGAAAGCAGGGTGAGTGACTATATTGCCGTGCTGAATGACTTTCTTGATAACAGCCATGTGTACGAGCGTCTTGATGAGCTTAAGGACAGAATGGAGCAGCTTGGCAATGCTTCCCTTGTTAAGGAATACGGTCAGAGCTATGCTGATATCATCGAGCTTTTAGAACAGACCGAAAGTCTGCTCGGCGATGAGCACATGGATACCCGACATTTTTCAGATGTACTTGATGCCGGATTTAGTGAAATCAAGGTTGGAATAATACCGCCCACAGTTGATATGGTTATGGTGGGAGACGTTGAGAGAACAAGGCTTGACCATGTGGCTGCATTGTTTTTCGTGGGTGTTAACGAGGGGCTTGTGCCTCAGGTAAATAATAACCATGGTCTGTTTTCTGAGGCGGAACGTGAACTGCTTGAAAGTGTTGACCTGGAAATGTCACCTACCTGCAGGCAGAAGGCATATATGCAGAATTTTTACCTGTATTTACTGCTTACTAAACCTTCCGACAAGCTTATTTTTACAGTGAACAGGGAGGGTAAGCCTTCTAAGCTCATTGCTGAGATTAAGAGAATGTTCCCTGGGGCTGTATACGAGTCGGACGAGACGGTTAATCCTATTAATCTAATTTATAATAATACACAGGGCTTAAGATATATCTATACACGTCTGGGAGAGGGAGAGAGCCTGTCCGGTGAAGAAAATGTACTTCTGGCACTGTTGATGAAGGATGAGAAGAACCTAAAAAGCATGAAGGAGCTGGCATGTACGGCGCTTAGAAGTGTGACTGATGAGAATATTACAAGAGCCGCAGCTAAGCTGCTGTATGGTGAAAGACTTACCGGAAGTGTATCAAGGATGGAAACCTATGCTTCCTGTGCTTTTGCTCATTTTATGAAATACGGATTGGAACTGGAGGAGCGCAGATTGTATGAAATCGGAGCTGCCGACCTTGGAACTCTGTTCCATGAAGCACTTAAGGAATATTCCATGCGGCTTGCCTCGGAAAAACTCAATTTTGCCACGGTGGACGAGGGAAAGCGCAGCCGTTATATTAAGGAAGCTGTTGAATATTCCATGACGGATTACTATAATTCAGTCTTTTACGACAGCAGCCGCAACGAATATATGCGGGAAAAGATTTTGAAGATGCTGGAGCGTACGGCATGGGCACTGGGAGAGCAGATTAAAGCCGGAAGTTTTGTACCTGTAGAGTTTGAGAAGAGCTTTGTCTTTGAAAAGGACGGTATTCAGATAAGGGGCAAAATTGACCGGATAGATTATGCTGATTTCGAGGACAAAAGCTATGTAAAGATAATTGACTATAAGTCGGGAAAGAAAACCTTGGACCTTGGCAGGCTGTATGATGGTCTGCAGCTACAGCTTATGGTGTATCTTGAGAGTCTGTCACATGACAGCATTCCCGCAGCGGCTTTGTATTTCAATATAGACAATCCTGTTGTGGATTATGAAACAGACATGAACGTGGATGATGCACTGCTTCAGACATTTAAACCCCAGGGAATTGTAAACGGAGAGCTTACGCCGATACAGCTGTTAGACAGTGTGACAAAATCGGGAAAATCAAGCTATATTCCGATTGCATACAATAAGGATGGAAGCCTTTCCAAAACATCACAGGCCACAACCGAGAGCAGACTGCGCCTGCTTGGAGACTATGCGGTGAACAGAATGTCGGAGTTCGGAAAGGAGATTTCGGAGGGAAATGTAGCACCTTCTCCATATCCTGACAGTTGTGATTACTGTCCTTATGGCATGATATGCGGTTTTGGTGTGAAGGATAAGGGTTGCAGTTACAGAAAGCCGTCAAAGCTTAAAAATGACGATGAAAGTTTCAAATTATTTGCAGAGAGGTTGAAAAAAGATGGCCAGAAGCTGGACTGATGAACAGATAAGGGTTATACAGCAGAGAAATTCCAATCTGCTTGTTGCGGCAGCAGCCGGTTCAGGCAAGACTGCCGTTATGGTGGAGCGCATTTTAAGGCGTGTTCTTGATGATGAAGAACCCTTGGACATAGACAGGATTGTGGTGGTTACATTTACCAAGGCAGCAGCCGTACAGATGCGGGAACGCATTGGAGCCGCAATTTCTGAAGAGTTAAGAACGCAACAGAATGAGAAGAGGGTAAAAAGGCTTAGAAGCCAGCTTGCCCTGCTTGATAATGCCATTATCTGCACCATAGACAGCTTTTGTAATTATATACTGCGCAATTATTTTAATACAATTGACCTTGATCCGGCTTTCCGTATAGGAGATGAAGGTGAGCTTACTCTTCTTATGTCGGATGTTGCGGATGAGGTTATCGAGGAGGCATATTCCGGGAAAGATGAAAGCTTTATTGAGCTTGTGGATGGTCAGCTCCCGGCTAAGAGTGACGCAATGCTCTCCGAATGGATTCAGTCTCTGTACAATTTTTCCCAGAGCCATCCCTATCCTGAGCGCTGGCTTAAGGAATGTGAGGATTGGTATAGCATGGCATCAGCGGAGGAATTTGAGGCTGCCCCGGTAACTCGATTCGTTATAGAACATATAAAGCATATTCTCGGTGCGTCACTTAAGGAGCACAGAAGAGTTATAGAACTCCTTGGACAGCTCGGAGGCATAGAAAAATATATTCCTGCGTTTACGAAGGATTGTGAACTGTTAGAAAGGGCTTGTGCGGCACAGGACTATGAGGACTTGCGAGAATGCCTTAATATTAATTTCGAACGTCTCGCAAACGCTCCGAAGGAGTGCGACGAGGAACTGAAAAAATATGCACAGGATACCAGAAAAAAACTTAAAACAAGAATTGACAAGCTGAATACGGAGCTTCTGGCATGGAGCATACAGGATAATCTGGATATGATTGCCGGAATGAAAAACAGCGCTGTTGCATTTATCAGACTGGTGCTTGATTTCACCAGGCGGTTCGATGAGAGAAAGCAGGAGAATAATATCTTAAGCTTTTCAGACGTGGAGCATCTTGCCCTTAAGGTTCTGTTGGACGACAACGGATATACATACGCGGCGAGAGAGCTTCAGTCCCTCTACGAGGAGATATATATTGATGAGTACCAGGACAGCAATATGGTTCAGGAACTTATTCTTTCGGCGGTGTCACGGGGCAGCAATATGTTCATGGTAGGTGATATCAAGCAGAGCATATACAGCTTCAGACAGGCTGACCCTGGTATTTTCCTTGATAAATATAACAGATACGGGCTGAATGCGGCTTCCGGCAATGCACTTATCTGTCTGCACAAAAATTTTCGAAGCAGAGCAAATGTGCTGTATGGCGTCAATGATATATTCAGCCGTATTATGCATGAGAATCTTGGCGGTGTGGAGTATGATGAGGATGCATTTCTTGTGCCGGGGAAAAAATTCCCGGAGAGCAGTACATCGGATGATGAACAGCCGATATACGGACAGCTTAAGACGGAGCTTCTCATATGCGATATGGAAGATTTTATGGAGAATGCTACGGAGGATGAGGCTGAGCTTGGAAAACGCCGCATTGAAGCTGCAGCAGTGGTAAAACGTATACATGAGCTTATAGATGACAAGTCTTATATGGTATGGGACGAAGCAGCCTGCAATGGTGAGGGTGGTTATAGGGCAGCCAAGTACAGGGATATTGTTATACTGCTTAGAAGCGCCAATGTATCCGGTCCTGAATATGCCGAAATATTGAATAATGCAGGAATTCCTGCAATATGCAGTACCGCTTACGGTTATTTCTCAGCCTATGAGGTTGCTCAGGTACTGAATTTCTTAAGGGTTATTGATAATCCGATGCAGGATATTCCTCTTGCCGGGGCGATGCGTTCTTACTTCTGTTACCTGACGGCGCAGGAATTAGCGGAAATTAAGGGAGCATATCCTAAGCTTGACTTATATTCAGGTGTCCTTAAGTATATTTCTGAAAGGGATGCAGAGGCGCATGACCCTAATCTTGCAGACAAGCTTGCAAAATTTATTGAGCTTGTCAATAGTTATCGTGATATAGCCGCATATACTCCCATACATGAACTTATACGCGATATTATATACAATACGGGATATATTGTGTACGCTGCATCTTTAGAGAACGGCAGACGCAGGGTGGCGAATCTTGATATGCTTGTAAATAAGGCGGCAGAGTATGAAAAGACAAGCTTTCATGGTCTCTTCAATTTTTTGAGATATATAGAAAAGATACAGAAATATGAGATTGATATGGGAGAAGCGGATGTTATGTCAGAGAATGACGATGTTGTCCGCATCATGAGTATACATAAGAGCAAGGGACTGGAGTTTCCAATTGTCTTTGTGGCTGATATGGAGAAAAAGTACAATTTTCGCGATGCCGCAGAGAGGGTAAGCTTTCATGCAAAGTATGGTGTAGCAATGGACTATGTGGATACGGGACTAAGAGTGCGCAAAAAGACCTTCCACAAGAGGGCTGTTGCGGAAAGTCTGCGTGTCAACGCCATAGGTGAAGAACTCAGGGTGTTATACGTTGCACTTACAAGAGCGGTGGAAAAGCTTATTCTGGTAGGAGCGGTTAAGGATGCAGCCAAGGCAGAAAGTGAATGGAGAGCCAGAGCAAAGGCTCCGGGTGACGATTACGGATATGTATATGAAGCTGTGAACTATCTGGATTTAGCCGCGCCTGCATTTTTTACGAAAGGAACCGGGGAATATGAGTACAGACTCTTAAGCTACAAGAACATTATTTCTGACAATACACAGGAGGATGCAGGGACCAAAAAGAGCTTCGCCGATATATATCGGGAAGCATGTGAGAAAGCAACCGTGGCGGATGAAAAAGAGCTGGAAAAGTTGGATGCGCGCATTAACAATGTGTATACCTATGAAGCAGCGGTCCACCTTCCGGGTAAGTTTTCGGTATCTGAGCTTAAGCATCGTAAAATCGAAGAAAGTGAAGAAGAGGCAGTACACCTTATACAGAGTGAGAAGCATAAGCCGCAGTTCAGTACGGATGAACGCAATATAGGAGCTGAGAGGGGAAATGCATATCATAAAATATTTGAACTCTTAGATTACAGTATTGAAACTGATTATGCTTCAATAAAAAAATTCATCCATGGGCTTACACTTGAGGGTAAACTGTCGGATGAATACGAAGAATTGGTTAATCCACAAAAGTATGTGGCATTTCTTAACAGTCCCTTGGGTGAAAGGATGAAGCTTGCAGCACTTTCGGGAAAGATGTACCGTGAACAGCAGTTTATCACCGGATTTCCGGCACATATGGTGCGTGAGGAATATGAAGGCTGTGAGGATACTATACTCATACAGGGAATTATCGACTGCTATTTTGAAGAAGTGGATGGTGTCGTAATAGTCGATTACAAGACAGACCATGTGGATGAAGAGAATGCAGAGGAGATTCTTACCAAACGCTACCGGGAACAGCTTGACCTCTACGCCGGAGCGGTATCGCAGATAACGGGCAAAAATGTTAAGGAGTGCATAATCTATTCCGTTTCTGTGAATCGTGAAATAAAGTTGTAACTATTTTTTATGGATTTTTATATTCTTTTCTGCTATTATTCCATATCCGTGTGTTGAGCGTGCAGATATGTGAAAAAAGGAGAAAAGAAAGATGTATTTTATTGGATCACTGATTAAAAGTGAACGCGAGAAACACCGGCTGTCACAGGAGGATTTGTGCTTTGGCATCTGTGCAGTAAGCACATTGTCGAGAATTGAGAACAACGAACAGACGCCGACTACCGAAAAGGCTGTTGCACTTTTAAGCCGTCTGGGGCTTGAGGGCAGCAGCTATCTTTCCTTTGTGTCGAAGGAGGAATATCGTTTTTTTACAATAAGACATGATGTTGAAGACATACTGGCACATAGGGAATATTTAAGAGCTTATGAGTATACAGTGAAACACGAAGATTATCTTAACAAAAATAACTTCCGAAAACAGTTCCTGTGGGCAGTGTATGCCATTAAGCAGTGCTTTGTGGACAAAAAATATGAAACAGCAATCAAGATGACGGAAGAAGCGCTCAGGATTACCTGTCCGCTGTTTGATAAAGCCAAGAAAATCAGATACCTTTTAACTGATGTGGAAGTGAATGTCATTAATCTGATGGCTGTTTCATATTGGTGGAATGGTGAGCGGATTACCGCAATTAATCTTCTGATTAACCTTACAGATGCGATTCGTGAATTACATGGCACATCAATGAAATATGAATCGAGATATCCCATGATATTGTGTAACCTGTCAAAATGGCTGTGCAGTCAGATGAGGTATGAGGAAGCGGATGAATATATCGAGCTTGGCAGAAAAGTCTGTCTTAAGAGCGGTAAACTTCGTATGCTTCCTTATTTTTGTTGCTGCAAGGCCGCTGTCTGGCGTAGTGCAAATCAGAGTGACAAGGTGCTCGAAGAATACATCAGTGCCTACATTATGTTTAAAAACATGGAATTGTCAGAGGATGCGGCTAATCTTCGCACTTTTGTTATGAATGAATACAACTTAGATCTCGAAGGTGTTGTCCTTCTAAGGAAATGCTGATTATTTCAACAATCCCAGATGATTTCAAGAAAATCGTAAAAACTGATAGACTTATAAAGCATATGACCTCCTTTGTAAAATTGTGTCATAATATGTGGGCAGGAATATTATGACATTTGCTCAGAAACGGGCAGCCACATAATTTTGTGGCCTCCGTATTCAGTATAGTAAATTTGCATACAAAAAAAATAGCATTTTATGGTAATTTTTCTTTCCGTGAAATGCTATGTTATAGTGAGCAAATAGATGGTATTATTCTTAGTTATGGATGAGATTTTGAATGAAGAGGCAAAGCAGGGAAGCCAGAAGCTTGCTAATGATTTGAATCTTGCATTGGAGCTTGATGAGCAGACCAGGCAGAAGGCCCCCGCTCTTGACACGGGCTATGATGCCGCAAATGATACATGGGAGCTGATAGTAAAGTACAATGGAGATATACGTGCAAGAGCGGGAGAGCTTGGAGGAAGTGTCGTGACGCTGCTTGGCGGCTATGCCATTGTGAATATGCCTCAGAACATGATTGACAGGTTCGCAGAATTTACGGAGGTGGAGTATGTTGAAAAGCCTCACCGCTTGTATTTTACCCTCAGTCAGGCGGCAGCCCGCTCTTGTGTCAATTATGTATGGAATGAGCCATATAATCTGAGCGGAAGGAATACGCTGGTTGCCGTGATAGACAGCGGCATTGACTGGAAAAATGAGGACTTTCGCAACCCTGACGGCAGTACGAGAATATTGCGGCTGTGGGACCAGACTGTGGATACGGGACGTTCGGGTTATCCTCCGCCGGTAGGCTATAATGTGGGGACAGAGTACCATAAGGAAATTATTGACAAGGCTCTTTCAGGTGATGCAGAGGCGCTGGCGGCGGTTAATCTGTCCAGGGATTATTCAGGGCATGGAACCTTTGTCACGGGAATCGCGGCGGGAGGCGGAAGAGGCATGGGGGGCCTGTATCGTGGAATTGCCTATGAGAGCGGACTACTAATTGTGAAGCTTGGGGATAGTGAACAGCAGCAGTTCCCGAGAACTACCAGACTTATGGAAGCTGTAAACTATGTGATTATGGAGGCGGAGAAGCTTGGAATGCCTGTGGCGGTGAACTTAAGCTTCGGCAATAATCAGGGCTCCCATGATGGAACGGATTTGCTGTCCTCATACCTTAATGCAGCCTCAAATGTATGGAAGAATGTAATTGTCTGCGGAAGCGGCAACGAGGCAGGCAGTGGACTTCATGCATCAGGCGTGCTGAGTGATACAAGGGCGGATATAGTAGAATTTGCCGTAGGTGAATATGAAACCTCATTCAGTCTCCAGCTATGGAAGAATTATGCGGATGAGATGGAAATAGAGGTTACGGCTCCCGGAGGGGCAAGAAGTGCACCATTAAAACCTGCGGAGGGGCAGCGGTATATTCTTAACAATACGGAGGTTTACGTCTATTACGGTGAACCTACACCCTACAGCAGATACCAGCAGATTTATTTTGAATTTATCCCGAAGAATTTTTATGTGGCATCAGGAATCTGGAGAGTGCAGCTTACGCCGGTGAGAATCGTGGACGGACAGTACGATATGTGGCTTCCCGAGAGTGTTTCAATCAATGAGGACACCAGATTTTTCCTGCCGTCGGAGGACACTACTCTTACTGTTCCTTCGGCAGCGGATAAGGTTATAACTGTA
Organism: uncultured Clostridia bacterium; assembly: GCA_945836135.1. Lineage (GTDB taxonomy): Bacteria > Bacillota > Clostridia > Lachnospirales > Lachnospiraceae > CAG-882. Next base: position 29,914 of record CAMAKT010000003.1, read on the forward strand.
GGTGCATATAATTCAAGGACGGATTCCTATGCCGATTTTTCAGGAAGAGGCTACACGCGCCTTAATGATAATGTCAAACCTGACATAGTGGCTCCCGGTGTGAATATCACATCCACTGCGGTGGGTGGCGGGTACACCACGAAAAGTGGCACTTCAATGGCTGCTCCCTTTGTCACCGGAAGTGCGTCGCTTATGATGCAGTGGGGGATAGCCCGGGGAAATGACCCGTACCTGTACGGGGAGAAGGTCAAGGCATACTTAATCAGGGGCGCAAGGCAGCTTCCCGGGGAACCTGTACCATCGAGAAAAACGGGTTGGGGGGCGCTGTGCCTAAGAGACAGTCTGCCGTTATAAAAAGGCTGCTGCCTGACAATCACCAATGTGTCAGGCAGCAGCCGGATAATCTTAAGTCATTAGTTTGATGCATTTCTCTTAGCACGGTATCTTGCGGTTCCGTCTAATATTTTCTTGCGGATTCGAAGATTCTTCGGTGTAATTTCAAGAAGCTCGTCCGTATCGATAAACTCCAATGCCTGCTCAAGGCTTAATATCTTAGGAGGTGTGAGACGAAGTGCTTCGTCCGCACTGGAGGAACGTGTGTTGGTAAGCTGCTTTTTCTTGCAGACGTTGACTTCAATGTCTTCTGCCTTACCGTTCTGTCCAACAATCATTCCACCGTATACCTGCTCACCTGCTCCGATGAAGAGAGTACCACGCTCCTGGGCATTGTACAGGCCGTAGGTTACGGTCTCGCCGGCTTCACTGGCAATGAGTGAACCCTGCTTGCGGTACTGGATATCTCCCTTGTATGGAGCATAACCGTCAAATGTGGTGTTGAGTATACCGTTACCCTTGGTATCGGTCATGAATTCGCCTCTGTAGCCGATAAGACCACGGGAAGGAATGGAAAACTCAAGTCTTGTGTAGCCGCCGTTGGCAGGGGACATACCATTAAGCTCGCCCTTGCGGTTGCTAAGCTTCTGTATTACAGTGCCGGAGAATTCGTCCGGTACATCCACATATGCGATTTCCATAGGTTCAAGCTTCTGACCGCGCTCATCATAGTGATAGAGTACTTCAGCTTTGCTTACAGCAAATTCATAGCCTTCACGGCGCATATTTTCAATAAGGACGGAAAGATGAAGCTCACCACGTCCCGATACCTTGAATGCCTCGGTAGTATCTGTCTCTTCAACTCTTAAGCTGACATCGGTATTAAGCTCGCGGAATAGTCTGTCGCGAATGTGACGGGAAGTGATATACTTGCCCTCCTTGCCGGCGAGCGGGCTGTCATTTACAATGAAGTTCATTGCAATTGTAGGCTCGGAAATCTTCTGGAAAGGAATTGCCACAGGATTGGTAACGGAAGTCAGGGTATCTCCGATATGAAGCTCGGCAATACCTGAAATAGCCACGATGGAGCCGATGGTTGCCTCGGTTACTTCTTTTTTATTAAGACCTTCAAACTCATAGAGCTTACCGATTTTTACTTTCAATTTCTTATCGGCGTCATGATGATTAACCAGCATTAGCTCCTGATTGACCTTAATTGTTCCGTTATCAATCTTGCCCACACCGATACGTCCCACATATTCATTATAGTCGATGGTGCTGATGAGAATCTGAGGGTCAGCGTCCGGGTCACCTTCCGGTGCCGGGATATGCTTTAATATGGTCTCAAAAAGAGGAACCATGTTGTCAGACTCATCATCAAGATTATATTTTGCAAAGCCTGCCTTGGCGGAAGCAAATATAAACGGACAGTCAAGTTGCTTATCATTTGCATCAAGGTCCATCAGAAGCTCTAAGACTTCATCAACAACCTCGTTTGGTCTTGCTTCCGGACGGTCAATCTTGTTGACACATACAATTACATCAAGGTCAAGCTCAAGAGCCTTGCGCAGTACGAACTTAGTTTGCGGCATCGCTCCCTCGTAGGCATCGACAACAAGAATAACGCCGTTAACCATTTTGAGGACACGTTCTACCTCGCCGCCGAAATCTGCATGTCCCGGGGTATCAATAATATTAATCTTTGTATCCTTATAATATACAGCGGTGTTCTTGGAAAGAATTGTTATTCCACGTTCACGCTCGATATCGTTGGAGTCCATGACACGCTCTGCAACTTCCTGATTGGCACGGAAGGTTCCGCTCTGCTTTAAGAGTTCATCTACCAGTGTTGTCTTACCATGGTCTACATGAGCTATAATCGCAATGTTTCTTACATCATTACGGGTTGTTTTCATATTTCCTCATTTCCGCCGCCTTTGCGACTTGTAAAACTAAAACATATTTTTTCAACTTTACTAGTGTAACACATTTTTTTACAATTACAAGAGCTGAGACACATTTTATTTCCCATATTTAAAGGGTTTTTTATAATATTTTATAGTTTTTTTATTTTTTCGTGAATATTTGAACACATTTTGCATATATATTTAGAGATAAAAGATATTATCAGGCGTACAATACCCTGCATGCTACAAGCAGGCAGCGACGCCAAAAATGAAGGGAGAAACATAAGAATGCTTGACAAAGTAATTGAAAACAACAGGGTAACAATCATCGGTGAGGTCGTATCTGATTTCACCTACAGCCATGAGGTCTTTGGGGAGGGATTCTACATGGTTGACATTGCAGTAAACAGGCTGAGCAACAGTGTGGATATCATACCTCTTATGGTATCGGAACGCCTTGTGGATGTGACGGAGGACTATCGCGGAATGATAATTGAGGCTACAGGCCAGTTCCGCTCTTATAACCGTCATGAGGAGAACCACAACAGGCTGGTGCTCTCTATATTTGCCAGAGAATTCACAATTGCAGAGGAGACTGATGAAGCAACCAACACTAATCAGATATTCTTAGACGGCTTTATTTGCAAACCGCCTGTATACAGAAAGACTCCTCTTGGCAGAGAGATAGCAGATATTTTAATCGCAGTAAACCGTCCTTATGGTAAGTCGGATTACATACCTTGTATTGCATGGGGACGCAATGCAAGATATGCTGCAGGCTTTAAGATTGGCGAGCATATCCGTATCTGGGGCCGTGTTCAGAGCAGGGAGTACACCAAGAAGCTTGATGAGGAAACCCAGGTTAAGAGAACCGCTTACGAAGTATCCGTAAGCAAAATTGAGTGTGTTGAAGAGGATGATGAGCAGGAATAATCCAATTGAATTATAACAATACCCCGCGGTCATTATAAGTAATGCCCTGCGGGGTTTTTGGTTTTAAATGAAAAAGGCATTTCCTTCCGGGATGATTAAAAGACCGCAAGAAATGAACACTGCTTGGCAATGGATTGATAGAAGATTTTTTTTGTATTAGTTACAATGTAAAAAAACAGGAGGTATATTATGGTAACAGCAAAAAATCCTATCTTATCCGGTTTCTATCCGGATCCATCCATCTGCAGGGCAGGTGATGACTATTATATTGTTAATTCCAGCTTTGTTTATGCACCGGGAGTGCCTATATTCCACAGCCGTGACCTTGCACACTGGGAGCAGATTGGCAACATTCTTGACAGGGAGGAGCAGCTTCCTGTTGCAGGAAGTGAGATATCCCGTGGTATATTTGCTCCGACCATTCGTTATCATGAGGGCACATACTACATGATAACAACAAATGTAAGCTATGGCGGCAATTTTATCGTTACTGCAAAGAATCCGGAGGGGCCATGGTCCGAACCTTATTATCTTGGTGGTGAAGCAGCGGGAATTGACCCAAGCCTTTTCTTTGATGATGACGGAAAGTGCTATTATTGCGGAACAAGACCGAATCCGGAGGGGGTACGCTACAACGGAGACTGGGAAATCTGGGTTCAGGAACTGGATTTGAACACCATGAGATTAGTTGGCGAGAGCATGGCTATATGGAAGGGGGCGGTTAAGGATGTTATTTGGCCGGAGGGACCACACCTTTATAAAATAGGAGAGTATTATTATCTTATGCATGCAGAAGGCGGAACCGGTCCTGAGCACAGTATTAGTGTAGCACGAAGCAAGGAACTGTTCAAATGGTTCGAGGGATGCCCGAGAAACCCTATTTTTACCCATCGTAATCTGGGGATGGACTATCCTGTCATCTATGCGGGACATGGAGATATGGTGGATGACGGACATGGCAACTGGTATGTGGTGATGTTAGCTTCAAGACCATGCAAAAAGCACAGCAGTATGGGAAGGGAGACATTCCTTGCCAAGCTCACATGGGAGAACGGCTGGCCTGTTATCGCTGCAGGAGTCGGTCATCTTGAGGAGGAACTGGAGCTTCCATTTGAGGAATGCCGTTTCCCTGAGGAGGCAGGTACATCGGACTATATTAATTTCTGGGGTGATAAGCTTGATGACAGGCTTGTTGGAATCGGAAAGAGGAATACACAGATATATTCTCTGACCGACAGAAAGGGAATGCTGCGTCTGTATAACCGCAAGGAGACCATCACACAGACGGATTATCCTTCATATCTTGGTCTGAGGCAGAAGAGCTATCATTTTGAGGTTGAGACAGGAGTTGACTTCGTACCGCAGAATGAGATGGAGACGGCAGGAATCGTGCTTTATCAGAACCATGAAAATAATCTTAGACTTGAGATTGCCTTGAAGGATTCCAAGAAATGTCTTGTGATTACAAGCCACGTACATGGAAAAGACGAGCAGCTTGCTTCAACTGAAATAGAGAATGGTTCAGAGATTGTTAAAATTAAAATGAGATGTGATTCACAGACGGCTTCCGTATGGATACATACTGGTTCGAATTATATTAATGTAGCTGGGAATATAGACCTTCTGCCATACACAACCGAAGAGGCCGGAGGCTTCGTAGGCTGTACGGTGGGAATGTATGCTTCCTCTAACGGAGCAGACAGTAATAATCATGCAGATTTCGGATGGTTTACACTTACGGAAATGTAGTTAAAAAGTAGTTCTCTTGCACATTAAGCTATAACGTGTTAATATGATGTCAGGGTCATGTACCCTGACATCTTTATATCAGTACATGACTATTGAAAGATGTAATATATATTCTGGAGGGTTTATTTTGAGCGGATATGTATTTTTGTTTGACCTTGATGCGACTATTACCAAGGCTGAGATACTGCCGGAGATTGCAGTTAAGATTGATAAGCAACAGGAAATGAGAGATTTGACAGAACGCACTATGACAGGGGAGATACCCTTTGACCACAGTTTTTTGGAGAGAGTTAAGCTGCTGTCGGAGATTCCCGTAAGTACTGTGAAGGAGATTATTGACAAAGTTCCGCTCAATGAGAAACTGGTGGATTTCATTAGGGAAAATCATGAGCGCTGTTACATTGTCACCGGCAATCTTGATGTATGGATTGAGGACCTCATGAAGAAGCTTGGAATGGAAGGACATTATTTCTGTTCGAAGGCGGAGGTTAAGGACGACAGAATAGTGAGTGTAGACCATGTGGTGGACAAGGGTGAAGTGATTGCTTCCTTTGCGGGGCAGCCTTTTGTTGCGGTAGGTGACGGCAACAATGATGCCCAGATGATTGCCGCTGCAGAAGTGGGAATAGGCTTCGGCGGAGTGAGGGAGATTGCTCCTGCGGTACTTAAATGTGCAACACATGCAACTTATTCGGAGGATAGATTATGTCAGTTTCTAAAACAATTGTTATAAGCTGTGCAGGAATGGGTACGAGGCTTGGAATAGGCTCGACCAAGGCATTGATTGATATTGACGGCAAGCCGCTTATTATAAGGCAGCTTGAACTTCTGAAGGATTTTGATGATATCAGAATAGTTGTGGGATATCAGATGGAAAAGGTTATTGAGGTAGTTAATTCCTATCGCAAGGATATTCTTTTTGTATTTAACCACAATTACAGGAACACAGGAACCGGCGGAAGCTTTTCCCTGGCGATAAAGCATGCTGCCGATATGGTGGTATCCTTGGACGGCGATTTGCTGGTTCACCCGGAGGATCTTATGCGGGTGCTTAATTCAGATAAAGAATGTGTATGCGGAGGAATTCCATGCACGGAAGACCCTATGCTTATGAAGACTCTGACCCAGAACGGGCAGATATATGGCGTGGGTTTTTCAAGGGAAGAAGGAGAGTATGAGTGGACAGGCCTGGCACAGGTTAAGACCAGCCGGCTGACACCGGGAGACCGCCATGTATGCGATATGCTGGTTCCGCTGCTTCCGCTCCCTATGGAGCTTATCCGCACCAAGGAAATAGACACAATGTCCGACTATGAGCATGCTGTGGCATGGGTTCGCAGCGGGTATGCAGATTAATAAGATTAGAGGATTGCAAGGAGGCCACGAATGCAGGCTGTTATTTTGGCTGCCGGAATGGGCAGACGTTTAAAGGAACATACAAAGGATAAGACAAAGTGCATGGTCAAGGTCGGAGGAATGACCTTGATAGAACGCGGTCTGAGAATACTTGATGAGGAGAGTCTGTCACGGATTGTAATCGTGACGGGATATCAGGCAGAGGGACTTAAGGCACATGTGGACTCACTGGCACTTAAGACACCCGTTGTATATGTAAATAATACGGAATATGAAAACAGCAGTAACCTGTATTCATTGCTACTGGCAAGAGAATATCTCGAAGCAGAGGATACGTTAGTTATAGAATCTGACATCATATATGAGAAAGCTGTGGTTGACAGAATTCTGGGAGCGGAGGATGAGTGCCTTACCTTTGTCTCGAAGCCGAAGCCATGGATGGACGGTTCGATTGTAACGCTGGATAAGGAGGGCTATATTAAGGACTTTATCGGCGCGGACAATTTTGAATTTAAGGATATGGACAGCTATTATAAGACTGTCAGCATGTACAAACTTGGACGTGACTATCTGAATAGGATATATCTTCCTTTGCTTGCGGCTTATGTGCAGGCATGGGGCGGCAGGACACATTACGAGTCTGCATTGAAGGTGGTGGCCTTTAAGGAGCAGAGCGTAATTAAGGCTGTGGTTCTTGAAACGGAGAAATGGTATGAAATTAACGATATTCAGGATATGGATATCGCTGAGACTATATTCGCCGAGGGAGATGAGAAGCTTAGCAGATATATGAAGCGCTTTGGAGGATACTGGAGATACGAAGGAATGTACGATTTCTGCTATCTTGTCAATCCGTTTTTCCCAAATCAGCGCTTTATGGATGAGATGAAGGCAAATTTTGAGACACTTATACGGGAATACCCTTCAGGAATGGCTGTAAACAGTCTGCTTGCGGCAAAATACTTTGAGCTGAGACCGGAGCAGGTCTGTGTCGGTAACGGAACAGCCGAGCTTATAAAGTCACTGATGGAAAATTTTTCGGGAAAGCTGGGGCTTATATATCCTACTTTTGAGGAATATCCTCATCGTAAGAAGAAGGAGCAGTTGATTCCGTACTGGGTAATCAATGATGATTTTACCTATACGGTTGATGATATTATGAATTTCTATTCGGACAAGGATGTGGATGCCATTGTCCTTGTCAACCCTGACAATCCATCAGGTCACTTTATTCTCAGGGATGATATATTAAGGCTTGAAGAGTGGGCAAGGGCACGGGGGATTTCCATTATTGTTGATGAATCCTTTGTGGATTTTGCGGATATTCCTGAGCAGACTCTGCTTACGCAGGATATTATTGACGGGCATCCTAAGCTTATAGTTCTTAAAAGCATTTCCAAGTCTTTCGGAGTTCCGGGACTGCGTCTTGGCATCCTTGCATCGGCTGATGCAGATATGATTGCTGCCATGAAGAAGGATGTATCAATCTGGAACATTAATTCCTTTGCGGAATACTATATGCAGATTATTGAGAAGTACAAGGATGACTATGAGGAAGCTATGAGACGCTTCATGCAGGTGAGAAAACGCTATCTTGATAAGTTGTCAAAGATATCCGCCCTCAAGGTATTCCCATCCCAGGCCAATTATGTGATGTGCCGGCTTGAGAACGGTATGTCGTCAAGAAGGCTTGCTGATATAATGCTTAACAGGTACAATATTTTAATCAAGGATCTGTCAACAAAGGAAGGTCTAAACGGAGGGAACTATATTCGTCTCTCGGTCAAAACAGATGAAGAAAATGATGTGGTTGTAAAGGTACTTAATGAACTGTTAGGATAAACAGGAAAAGGAGGCTAGTTTGAAGAGACTTCTGTTCATATTTAATCCATGGTCCGGTAAGGCACATGTTAAGGATCACCTTTTTGAGATTGCAGATGAGTTTTCAAAAGCAGGATATTTAGTTACGGTATATCCTACCCAGAGGGAAAAGGACTGCTATGAGTATGTACGCGCAAATGCGGGGGAATATGATTTGCTTGTATGCAGTGGAGGAGACGGAACTCTCAATGAAGCCGTAGCGGGATTGTTGGATAATACGGAATGCGACATACCTATAGGCTATATTCCAAGCGGCAGTACCAATGATTTTGCATCAAGCCTAATGATACCTAAGACTGTAAATAATGCTGTAAAGAACATAATAGAAGGCACGGAATTTCCGTGTGATGTCGGTTGCTTTAACGGGCGCTGGTTCAATTATGTGGCTGCTTTCGGACTTTTTACAGAGGTATCCTATGCTACGCCTCAGCAGCTTAAGAATGCCCTGGGACATCAGGCATATATTATTGAAAGCGTCAAGAGTTTTGCAAGTCTTAAGTCTTATGAGCTTAAGGTGGAGTGCGAAGATTTTGAGACTGAAGGCAGATTTATATATGGGATGGTAGCCAATTCCAAGTCCGTAGGAGGTATAAAAGGTATCACAGGTAAAGAAATAAAGCTTGACGACGGACTTTTTGAGGTTATACTTATAAGGGGACCTAAAAATCCTATGGAATTCCAGACCATGTTTAACGGCTTCATTTTTCAGACAGACAATAATATGGTCAAGCATCTCAAGTGCAGTGAAATTACTTTTACAAGCGCTGAACCTATACCGTGGGTATTAGATGGGGAATTCGGAGGAGAGCAGACAAGGGTGCAGATTACTGTGGAAAATAAAAAGGTCAGGTACTTAATCTCCAAGCACCCGTAATATTGTAACAGTTCAGCCGCGCCATTCGCAAAGGCACCTTCGGTGCTTTATCACTGCTACGCAGCTAACTTTGCTCATAAAATGGCGCTCCGCTCATAGCCGGCAACATGAGCTGATTCATGCAAGCATGATTATCTCATGTTACCGGCTATGGCTGAACTGTTAAGTGATATTTTGTCGATTAAGTGCAAGGTGTGGCGAAAAACTGCACTTGATACCGGTCATAACTTCTGATATTATAATCTTAGGTTCGAAAACAGGGGATTTTGAACCTGTGAAGGGTAGTATAAGCGATTATATTTAAGGAGGAGTGACTATGGAGATTATGGAAAAAGAACAAGGAGGAATTACGATGGCATCAAAGAAAAGAACACCGGCTAAGAACGTAACTAAGGCAGCAGAGGTTAAGACAGAGGAAGTTAAGACAGAAGCAGTTGAGACTGCAGAGACTCCTGCAACAGAAGCTCAG
>CAMAKT010000004.1 GCA_945836135.1 uncultured Clostridia bacterium
CTTCCTACTATTCCTCTTCCGTCAAGGGTTTCCACTAAAGTCTCCGCCAGCAGAAGAATGGCCTTATCCCCCATAAGATGCCCGTATGTGTCATTGATACTCTTGAAATTATCAATATCAATTAACACCATATATGACTTGACCGTCCCTGCCGAAGCAAGAGTGTCATTGGTGTATTCAATAAGTGCTCTCTTGTTCAAAAGGCCTGTCGCTGCATCTTTGCCTGCAAGGGTAAGATAATACGGCACATCATCATCCGTCACATCCTTGCGCTTTACAACTCCTACTATAACCTCCATGTTATGCCTGGATATATACTTTGCAGAAATATCCAAGGTCTCAGGTGCATGGTTCTCATTAAGAAATCCTGTCTTAATTACACATGAAAACTGGGTCGCAAGATTCTTAAGCTTATCATAAAGCTGCTCTATCTCAGGGATGTTGTTTCCCTTATTTACAGCATACTTAAGCACTGCTGCATGCCAGTTCTCAATATTATCCTCAAACAGCTTATACGATTTCTGCACAACATAGTGATAAAATACAACACGTCCCGTCTCCGGCCAGTATTCCATATACACAAGATCAGCTATTCCCATGAATGTTCTGTATTTATCCAGCTTCTGCTGCGAGTCAAGATGTGATTTCTCAACCATATCCAACACATATATATCCAGCAAATATACCTGCCTACCATCCTCCATCGGCTTAGATATACTTATATGAATATCAACAGGATGATACAGTTCATCCCTGTCACGCATATAGGCAACATAACGATATTCATCCTCCGGCTGCATGCTCTCGCACAACCTGGCAAACTCATCCATGAAGTCCGGATGAAGAAGCTGTGTAAACAAAAAAGCAGAGTTCCGCCCTAAAAAGTCATACAGAGGCTCCTCCGCATTAATAATAACAAAGTCTTCATTAAGCACAGCCTTGGCAAACTTCATATTGGTATTATATTTCTTCTCATCTGCTATACGATTATGCATAGTCAATTCTCCTATAGTACAAACAGCCAGTCAGCCTATAAGCCGGGTTATGTCTTGAATAATCATCTATCTAGTCCTGCTGTTACCAGCAGGCTCAAGCGACCTACCTGAGACTGGCGGGCCACGTCACTGTCTCTTATTCGGTCTTGCTTCGGATGGAGTTTACATGTGCCCTGTCTGTTACCAGACAGGCGGTAGTCTCTTACACTGCCCTTCCGCCCTTACCACGCTCCTTGACGGAGCCTCAGCCTTACGGCTTGTGGCGGTATATTTCTGTTGCACTGGTCTTAGAGTCGCCTCCACCGGACGTTATCCGGCATCCTGCCCTGTGAAGCCCGGACTTTCCTCACCTGCGGTCTTTCGACACTTGCAGCCGCGATTATTCAGCTAACTGGCAGTACTATTGTATCATTATCCTGGGTCAAAGTAAACATTTTTTTAGCTATACCTATCGCATTATAAAATATTAGTTAAAAATCTCACACCTTAAAACAGCTTCCACCCACAAATTCTCTGATAATGGAATTCTTAGGAAGTTCATCACTTCCCACTGCAAGAAAATAATCAAGGAATTTAAGAAGCCTCTTGGCTTCTTCATACTCCGGCTCTCCCGGATGTATTCCGAAAAGTGCCGGCTCAGCATAAGGTTTGAGTACTGCAAGCTCATACAACAATGCAGAGTTAAACATCGCATCTGCCGTTTCCTGATATGGGAAAATATTCTGTTCCTCTCCTCTTCGTACCGATTCCCACATGGCAATGGTTCCCTTAGCCGAGGTTCCTCGTGTTCTGGCATCGCGAACCATACGCCGTATAAGACGTCCATCGGTTGTAGGTATACGGTTATGCTCATCAATATTAAGCTGTGTAAGTGCACTTATATATATCTTGTACTTGTTCTTCTTGTCAAGGGAATGTGACAACTTATCATTAAGTCCATGGATGCCTTCGATAACCAGAATGTCATCCGGTCCAAGCTTCTTATAATTGCCCTTGTACTCCCTTCTTCCGGTCTTAAAATTAAATGTAGGAAGCTCCACCTCTTCACCGGCAAGCAGCCTTACCATATCATTGTTAAACTGCTCAATATCAAGAGCCTCAAGGCACTCAAAATTATAATCGCCATTCTCATCCTTCGGCGTATCTTCCCTATTCACAAAATAGTCGTCAAGGGCAATAGGATGCGGCTTGAGCCCCTGAGTGCGAAGCTGTATGGACAGCCTGTGGGAAAAAGTAGTCTTGCCGGATGATGAAGGTCCTGCAATCATTACGAATTTGATTTCCGAACGTTTTGCAATATCCTCTGCTATATCCGCAATCTTCTTTTCCTGCAGAGCCTCCTGTACCAAAATCAGCTCGTTGAGATTTCCGTTTGCAATGGCATCATTTAAGTCGCCAACATTCTCTATTCCAAGCTTGGAAGCCAATTTTGTGGACTCATCAAGTACTTTGAACAGCTTATGCTGCGGATTAAATTCAGGTACCTGCTCCGGGGCCTGACGTTCAGGAAGCTGCAGTACAAATCCCTTGTCATATAGATACAGTTTCCATGTAGTCAGATATCCTGTATCCGGCACCATGTAACCGTAAAAATAATCCCTGTATCCCTCAAGTTCATACAGATTCACTCTTGATGCACGACGATATCTGAAAAGCTTTTCCTTATCCTCCATGCCATTTTCATGGAATATTCTTATCGCCTCATCCAATCCCACAGTATATTTAATTATAGGCAGTTTCTTATCGACAAACTCTTCCATTCTGTCACTGATTTTTGCAATAAAATCAGCATCTACCGGAACCTTTCCCGATACACTGCAATAATATCCCTTACTTAAGGAATATTCAACGCATACCCTTACCCCGGTTCCATACACATCCCTTACAGCCTTAAGCATAAGCAAAGTTACACTTCGGCGGTAGGTCTGCATACCCGATGTCTCACCGGTTGTAACCCATTCAACTTTACTGTCTGCGGAAATATCAGCCTTATGTGTAAGCTCCATAAGCTTCCCATCAACCCTCGCCAGTACAATCCTATGGGCATAATCAGGCTGTGCATTCCCCGCCAACTCCATAAGCGTCATATTCATACCTCCGTTATTATATTTATTGCATTTTCTATTATATTCTTCCACCCAATAATCTCATCCCATCTCGCGTGAGACGACGCACCGGCATTCTGTTTAAGATTATCAAGAATCTTACAACAGGTATCCCTTTCTTTCTCAAGATACTCAAGCAGAACCGGGTGCTTTTTTTTCATAAGTACCGGTCCGAAATGAAATGCAGTTTTATCCGTCGCGGCATCCGCCATAAAATCCGGACAATCTGTGCTGTTTTCTCCCTTGACCGGTACTGCCTTTATGATGACATAGAACTTGCCGTCTTCCTTTATCATATTCTCATCAACAATGGAAAAGCCATTTGCTGACAAGTAGCTTCGCACCTCATACCATTCGGAATGAGGCGACAGTACCAGCTCCTTAGCCAGGACTGCCACTTCTCTTCCACTGTCAAGTATACGGCATATAAGGCTTCCTCCCATACCTGCAATTACAATGCAGTCCGGAAGTTCTCCCTCAATCTTCGCCAAACCCTCAAGGCCATCCGACAATAATAGCTTTACCTTGTCTTCCACATGATACAGGCTGACATTATCCCTTGCCCTGCCAAGCGGCCCGGCAGCCACATCGCAGGCATAGGCATGTTCCGCACGGCCTGTCAATACCTGATATATGGGAATATATCCGTGATCCGTGCCTATATCCGCCATCGTCATGCCCGGTGTAATCATATCTGCTACTGTATGTAATCTGGAAGACATTTTGATTGGACTTTTTTCCATACTCATGCCTTAATCCAGATAATCCTTGAGCTTACGGCTTCGGCTAGGATGACGAAGCTTTCTGAGTGCCTTTGCCTCAATCTGACGGATGCGCTCTCTTGTGACATTGAATTCCTTACCGACTTCTTCAAGTGTTCTTGCCCTTCCGTCCTCAAGTCCGAATCTAAGACGAAGCACCTTCTGTTCACGGTCTGTAAGCGTTGAAAGTACCTCATCCAACTGCTCCTTAAGAAGTGTAAAAGCTGCTGCCTCAGCCGGTGCCGGTACATTATCGTCCTCAATAAAATCTCCAAGATGGCTGTCTTCCTCCTCACCGATTGGAGTTTCCATGGAGACAGGCTCCTGTGAAATCTTAAGTATTTCCCGTACACGCTCAACAGGCATGTCCATCTGCTCCGCAATTTCCTCAGGAGAAGGCTCCCTTCCCAACTCCTGTAAAAGCTGTCTTGACACACGAATCAGCTTATTGATGGTCTCAACCATATGAACCGGAATACGGATAGTTCTCGCCTGATCTGCGATTGCTCTTGTGATTGCCTGACGAATCCACCATGTTGCATATGTTGAGAACTTGTATCCCTTGCGATAATCGAATTTCTCAACAGCTTTAATAAGGCCTAAATTACCCTCCTGAATCAGGTCAAGAAAGAGCATTCCTCGTCCGACATAGCGCTTTGCAATGCTGACAACAAGACGAAGGTTGGCTTCTGCAAGTCTCTTCTTGGCATTCTGGTCTCCATCTTCCATCTTCTTGGCGAGTTCAATTTCCTCCTCAGCGGAAAGAAGCGGCACCTTACCGATTTCCTTAAGATACATTCTTACAGGGTCTTCTATACTTACGCCCTCCGGTACTGACAGGTCAATCTTCTCAATGTCAATATCGTCTTCATCATCAAGCAAAAGCGGTTCCTCATCATCGTCATCGCCGGTACGGATGATATCAATATTGCTGGCTTCAAGAAAATCGAAGATTTTGTCCATTTTGTCAGGGTCAAGGTCAGTATCAGTAAACATATCCAATATCTCCTGATACTCCAGCGTATTCTTCTTTTTCTTGGCAACAGCCAAAAGTTCCTTTAATTTTTCCTCGAATTTTAACATGCTCTCGTCCATCGTCATGTCCGTCCTTCCATAATTAGTCTTATTTTTCCCTTAGTTTATTGAAATATGCATTGTATTTAATGCGCTTTTCTGTGTTATAAGCTCCTGAAGTTTTACAAGATCCGAAATATTCCGGCTCTGGGTGTCTATACTGTTCTCTTTAACTCTGCGGACAATGTCATCCAACGCTTTCTGCTTGTCCTTCGCATCCATATTCTCAGGGAGCTCCGTATTAAACAGTCTTGCAACCTCCTTATGGCTCTCCTCATCCGTAAAACTGGAAATAATCTTGGCAGGATTAAGCCCATCCTTTTCAAACTGATCAAAAAGCATAAGTGCAACCTGATAATACAACTCTTCCGTAAAATCAGAAGGCTCAATATACTTTGACACAGGCTTATACAGCTTCGGCTCTTCAATCAGCCACGTAAGTAGCATACGCTGCGATTTCTTGATTCCGTCATCCTTCTCTTTGCTGACTGATTTTGTCAGGCTCCTGTCAGGAGCATCTGCCTCCTGTGAGCCGGTCTGATGTCTTGCCTTCCCTGCCGCAATCAGTCCGATATTCCCTGCCTGCCTTGCAACCAGCTTGGAAAGGCTTTCGGGATTCACAAAATAGTTGGCTGCAACCGCCTCAATATAATTGTTCCTCTCTACCTCATCTTTGAATTCCACAAGCTTTTTGGCTGCTTCGTTTAAAAATGCTGTCTTACCGTCAGGATCTTTAAGTTCATAATCCCTCTCTAAAACCGATAACTCAAACATGAAGCTGTTCATCGCATTATCAATTCGCTCCTGAAATGCTTCCGCACCCAGCGTCTTAATAAATTCGTCCGGGTCCTTATATGGCTTCATGTTGATAACCTTGGTTCTAAGACCGGCATTCCTCAGAATACCAATCGCACGGATAGCCGCCTTGGTTCCGGCACCGTCACTGTCATAGCAGACAAGTACATCCTGTGTGTATCTCTTCATAAGCGCGGCGTGCCCTTCCGTCAGTGCAGTTCCCAAGGATGCCACAGCCTGGTCAAAGCCTGCCTGATGCATGGCAATAACATCCATGTAACCCTCGCAAATTATCAGGTTCTTTTTGCGTGAGCTTCTTGCCAGATTAAGTCCGAACAGATTACGGCTCTTGTCGAAAATTCTGGTCTCAGGGGAGTTAAGATACTTCGGCTCTCCTTCCCCCATCACTCGCCCTCCGAATCCGATTACCTTGTTGGATATATTCATAATCGGAAACATGGCACGGTTAAAGAACCTGTCCCTTACTTCTCTTTCATTATATATGAACAGACCGGTTTCCTTAAGCAGTTCATCACTGTAGCCCTTAGTTTTCATATACCGGTACAACTCATCCTTATATGTTCCCGATGCTCCAAGACCGAAATGTGTCATTGTCTCATCGGAAAGCATACGCTTATTTTTAAAATAATCATAAGCTCTCTGACCATGCTCCGACTTAAGCATCCGGTAATAGAACATTGCCGCTTCCTTATTGATGTCATACAGCTTGGACTTTAAATCCTGCTGTCTCTTCTCATCAGGTGACATAGCGGCTTCCGGAAGCTGTATTCCGCTTCTGTCAGCCAGCATCTTCACTGCCTCTGTAAATGTATAGTTCTCATATTTCATAATAAAAGAGAATACATTGCCACCCTCTCCGCATCCAAAGCAATAGAACATCTGCTTTGAGCCCGACACGGAAAATGATGGTGATTTCTCATTGTGAAACGGGCATAAGCCGAAATATGAGCTTCCCTTTCTGGTAAGCCGGACGTAGCCTGATATAACATCAACTATATCATTCCTTGCCCGGACCTCTTCAATAATATCATCCGAATATATCAAAATATGCCTCCCATATCTGTCATATATTGCTTTATTCCTTATAAGTCCATGACCTCGGCACAAAAATTTCTTCAAACTTGTGCACAACATACTGGTCACTCATACCGGCAATATAATCGCACACCACGAGGTTCACAGGTTCATTCTTCTCCCAAATCTGTGTAAAACAGCTCTCCGGAAGTGCCTCTATATGCTCCTTATAGTACTCATAAAGTTCCCTCAGAAGCTTCTTGGCCTTAACTTCCTCGCTCTTTGCTGTCGGATTCGTATACACGCTCATGAACATATATTCCCTCAGGCTTCTCATGCAATTATATTTCTCATCGGACATAATTATATCCGCCTTGCCGCGACTGTTGTTAATCACATCATGTATTAGCGTGTCAAGTCTCTCTGTCGTGGAATGTCCCAGTATATCCGTATACTCCTTGGGTATATCACTCTCCGACATGATATGTGCGCGTATGGCATCATCGATATCATGATTAATATATGCAATCTTATCCGAAAGACGTACCACCTTGCCCTCCATCGTGGAAGGGTTCATCTTAGTGCCGTGGTTGACTATTCCGTCCCTGACTTCCCGTGTCAGATTGAGTCCCCTGCCATCCTTCTCCAGTTTCTCTACAACACGAAGGCTCTGCTCATAGTGCTTAAAGCCATTCTCAAATCCGTCAGCTATAAGTGCAGCATTAAGTGCAGCCTCTCCGGCATGTCCGTAGGGTGTATGTCCCAAGTCATGTCCCAATGCAATGGCCTCTGTCAAATCCTCATTCAGCCTCAGCGCCCTCGATATGCTTCGGGCAATCTGCGAAACCTCCAGAGTGTGTGTAAGTCTTGTCCTGTAATGGTCACCCTCCGGTGCAAGGAACACCTGTGTCTTATGCTTAAGACGCCGGAATGACTTGCAATGGATAATTCTGTCCCGGTCTCTCTGATAAACCGTCCTCATATCACACTGTGGCTCCTCCACATCCCTTCCTACACTGTTTTTTGACAATGTAGCATAAGGACTTAGATACTGTTCCTCCCACATCTCCTGTTCTTCCCTGATATTCACTTTCTGCCCTTCTTTCTAAAAAATACAACCTCAGCTAAAAACAGTCTCTATTTCTATATACCTCGTTTCCTGTCCAAAACCCTTTTATTTTTTTACAGTAAAACAGCAGGGTTTTCTCCCAATCCCTGCTGTTCTGACATTATCCCACTATTCCTCCGATTCCTCCCGCTGCCGCACAGATAAGCAGATTTCTCACAACAGCTCCCCAATTGTTTCCTATTCCATGGCTCACTATCAAGGATATAAGCATAATCACCAGAAAATAGACAATTCCCGTGCACACACCCCACATAAGTCTTTTCTCCTTGCGCAGATGCCCGACGCCAAAACCTGCTATGAATGAACCTGCCGCATATATTACAGTCACAAGCAGGGTAATCTGTGCGCTGCCCAGTCGCAGCTTGTATGCAAAAAAAGCACATACAAATATCAGAAGCACCGAAACAAATATCGCAGCGGCAGCCACCTTAACAACCTGTACCATCTTACCAACCATAAAACCTCCATAACTTTTATGTCTGATAAAAGTATATGGAGGTTCTATTTATTATAGCACTATTTCTTTTTGTCTTTTCTCTGTGAAGGTCTTTTTACAGGCTTCTTCACAAGCTTGGCAAATTCTTTGGTGCGTTCCTCAAAGGCATCGAGATTCTTGGCTTTCCACTCCCAGTTAGGCGAACCAAGGGTTCCCGGAGTATTAAGTCTCGTCTTAGCTCCCAAATCGCATATATCCTGGTAAGGAAGGACAGCCATATAACAATCCTGTGCCAGAGTAAAGGATACCATTCTCCAAGAAAGTGCTCCCTGTGGTATTCCAGCCTTATCAAGATATCTTCTGGTGGCATTCTGCTCTTTTCTTGAGAGGCTCTTGTACCAGCCGTTTATGGTGTCATTGTCATGGGTTCCTGTATAAAGCACAAGATTCTCCACATCCGTGTACTCGCCCTCTGCCACGTCATCCTCTGTAAAACAGAACTGGACAATACGCATTCCCTTAAAATCATAATAGTCTCGAAGTTCAAGTACTTCCGGACGCAAGTCTCCCAAATCTTCTACAATAATATTGATATCCGGCATTTTCTCAAACACGGTATCAAAAAGCTTATAACCCGGTGCATAATTCCACTCACCATCCACCGCAGTCTCACACTCAGCCGGAATCTTCCAGTAGCTGTCAAAAGCACGGAAATGGTCAATACGAATTATATCAAACAGTCTGCTGCTGTAATCAAGACGATTAAGCCAGAATGTGAAGCCATCCTTTTCCATGTAGTCCCAGTCGTATATCGGATTACCCCATCTCTGTCCGAGCTCACTGAAATAATCAGGTGGTACTCCGGCAATGAATGTCGGCTTGCTGTCGGCCCCTAACAGGAAGTTTTCCTGTCCTGACCATACATCAAGTGAATCTATTCCCACATATATCGGAATATCTCCCATCACCTTGATTCCCTTTTTATTAGCATACTTTTTGAGTTCCATCCATTGTTTATAGAACTCATACTGTACGAACATCTCGTATTCAATGTTCTCCTTGAGAGGACTTAAGTCATACTTATGATCTTTAATCCAGTCCTGCTCCTCCTTTGGCCATTCATTCCATGCCACAAGGTTATTTTTTTTCTTCAATGAAAGAAATACCGCATAATTGTACACCCAGTCCATCTTGATGAACTTACGGTATCCGGCATCCGGCTTAAAATTAGCAAATGCCTTTCTAAGGTACTTTCCCTTGAATTCCCTGACAGCCTGATAATCAATATGTCCTGCATTCTTGTGAAAATCCGGTACTTTTTTCAGAAGGCCCTCGTCACACAGCTTATCGAGGCTTATATACAGCTCATCTCCTGCACAGGAAGAATAAGGCTGATACGGTGAGTTCCCGAATCCTAAAGGGTTAAGCGGCAGAAGCTGCCATATGGACATTCCCGCTTCTTTTAATAAATCAACAAAACGATAGCTTTCCTTTCCAAAATCTCCGATGCCATGTCTTCCCGGAAGAGAAGCAACAGGCATCAACATACCAACTTGTCTCATAAATTTATCTCCTCATAAATAAAATATGTTACTTTAGTATACAGATTGACTGCGCAGGCATGGTAAGCATTCCATTCTTCAGGGTAATCTGCTCGCAGTTAAGGGTCAGATATCCCCTAATTCCCATAGTCTCCAGTGTCGTGCCGGATATATCCATGGTAATTGTCTCATCAGATGTATTGTACACAATTCCTATAGTACTGCCTTCATAGGTCTTGGTAATGGCAGCCTGATGTCCCTCACACAGTCCATCCACCAGCTCTATATATCCTCTTGCGATTTCCGGATTCTCATTCCTTAAGCGTATTGCACGCTTATAATAGTTAAGAATTGATGTATCATCCTTGAGCTGCTTGTCAACACCATCAAATGCAGACTCTATGTTCTTATCCGCATCCGACGGCCCCCTTGTCATTCCCTCAGTGCCGGCTTCCTTTGACCATACCATAGCCACACGCTTATTCTCATCCTTCGAACCCATGCTGGCCATACCTATCTCTTCACCATAGTACACATAAGGGCTTCCGTTCATCATCATTAACAGGCCTGCGGCCATCTTAATATCATTCTCATCATTTAAAAGTGCATTTGACACTCTTCCCATATCATGATTCGTAAGGAATGGTGCATCAATATATCCTTCATAATTTTCCGAGAACTCCTCCTGATAGCGTATCATGGTATCTACAAGCCCCGCAGCTCTCAACACGCCTCTTGCTGCCTTAATAAGCTTGCCCTCCGTGTTACCGGCATCAAAGTTGAACATGCTTGGTGTCTCACTTGAGTAGTAATCCTTAATGGTATTAAAGCCTGCCCATACTTCCGATACCATGTAAAAGTCGCTCTTAAGGCTGCAACAGTAGGTATACAACCAGTTGAGTACTTCAGTATTAAACTCAGGCTCATTCTCCTCAAAATGCATCGCCGCATCCATTCTGAATCCGTCAACGCCCATATCTATCCAGAATTTTGCAATATCCTCAATCTCTTTTCTGAGCGCCTCGCAGGACAGATTAAGATCCGGCATCTCTGACCAGAAAGAGCCTTCATAACACCATTTGGTACCTGACACGGAATAGTAAGTATCATTAATCCTCTCCTTAGAGAAATGATAGTATTCCACATACGGACAGTCCGACGCATCCGGCTCCTTCCCGTCCTCTAAACCCTTCAAGTAAGAGCATGCCTCTTTAAACCATTTATGGTTTGAGGAAGTATGGTTGATAACCATATCAATCACAAGCTTAATCCCCCTTTTATGGCACTCCTCTACAAGATTTTTAAAATCATCAAGCGTTCCGTATGTTGCGTCAATATCGCAGTAGTCCCTTACATCATACTTGTGATATGTCGGTGACGGCATAATCGGCATAAGCCATATTCCGTTAAATCCCATATCTTGTATGTAATCAAGCTTCTGTGTCACACCATTGATATCACCGATTCCGTTTCCGTCAGAATCGTAAAATGAGTAAACAAATATTTCATAATAATTTCTGTAATTGTCATCAATAATATTAAGTTCCTGCGTATATGCATACTTATTTTTTTTGCCGCAGCCGGTAAGGCTGCCTAAGCACAATATGACGCACAATATAATGCGCATAACAGACGCATACAGGTGTTTTCTTCTTTTTTTCATAAACCCTCCGTCTAAAGGCTTTAGCTTAATTTGCGGTTTAAAAAACGACAGTCCCCAAAAGGACTGCCGTTTAATAATTAACCCTTTACTGCGCCTCCGGTTACACCTTCTACATAATACTTTTGCAGACATAAGAACAATACCGTTACCGGAATTGCTACAAGAACACCACCGGCACAGAATCTGGTGAAGTATCCCTGGAAGTCATTGGTCCATACCCACCTCTGCATCGCAACGGCTACATTGTATCCATTGTCATTACCAAATGCAACATAAGAAGCAAACACATAATCACACCATGGTGCCATGAATGCTGTCAGTGCCGTATAGATAATAATCGGCTTGGACAAAGGAATTATCATTCCGAAGAATACCTGTGCTCTCGTCGCACCATCAATTCTTGCAGCCTCGTCAAGAGACTTCGGTATAGTATCAAAATAACCCTTACATACATAGTATCCCATTCCTGAGCTTGCTACCGATATAAGAATAAGTCCAGGTACAGCACCTGCCTGTGTCAGTCCGAACTGCTTTAACAGGAAATAAAGACATATCATGGTAAGGAATCCCGGGAACATTCCCAGAATCAACCAGAATCTCATAAGGAACTCACGACCCTTAAAGCGCATTCTTGACAGTGCATAGCTTACACAAAGCACGAATGCTGTCTGTCCGATTGCCACGAAAACTGCAATAATAAGTGTATTTCCATACCACTTTAAGAACTTAGTCTCGCCACTGAACAAAAACTTATATGAATCCAGTGAGAATTTCTTTGGTACAAGGTAATCTACCATTCCGCCAACTTCCGTGATATATGAACGGAAGCTCTGGAGTACAAGACATACAAATGGGAACAGCCATATAATACTGATAAGAATTAATACAGTATAAGCTACTGCATTGCCAACCTTCTTGCGCGTACGCATATTATGTTGTTTAGCCATTATTGAAATCCCTCCTCGTCCTTAACTGATGGAAGTATGTTATATACCACCAAAGAAATAACCGCCGTAACCACGAATACCATAATACCGATAACCGCTGCCATCTTATAGTTCGTATCATTGACAGTCATCTTATAGAGCCATGTAACTAACAGGTCAGTATAACCTGCACCGCCGGTAAGTTCAAGTGACTGTGGCTTACCCTGATTAAGAAGGAAAATAATATTAAAGTTATTGAGGTTGCCTGTGAAGGATGTAAGCAGGTACGGTCCGGTCACAAACAGCATATAAGGCAATGTAATCTTGCGGAAAGTCTGGAACGCATTGGCTCCGTCAATCTTGGCACTCTCATAAAGTTCCTCAGGAATGTTCATCAACAAACCTGTTGTAATAAGCATTACATAAGGAATACCAACCCAAAGATTGATAAACAAAATTGTAATCCTTGCCAGTGTAGGATTGGTCCAGAACGGAATGGCTTCCTTAATCCAACCCCACTTCATAAGATATGTGTTGACAAGTCCGTCTGCCGCAAACATCTTACCTACATACAGCAATGAGATAAACTGTGGAATAGCAATGGTCATTACAAGGATTGTTCTCCACATTTTCTTGAACTTAATGCCCTTCTTGTTAATAAGTATAGCAACTGCCATTCCAAGAAAATAGTTAAGGAAGGTTGCAAAGAAAGCCCATATAAGTGTCCATGTAAGAATGGTTCCAAAAGTATGACCGAAACCTCCGGTCTTGAGGGATACGAGATTCTTAAAGTTCTCGAAGCCAACCCATGTAAAAAGATTTGTCGGTGACTGATGTGTAGCATCATAATTTGTAAATGCAATACATATCATGAACACAATAGGAAGAAGAACGAACAGGAACACACCCGCCATTGGCAGTGCAAGAAGTGTCTTGTCAAATCTCTCATCCAGAAGTGATTTCAAATCATCCTTGTTGCTCGGGACGCTCAGCTTATTCTGATTATTTCTGTTGTCCCTTACATTGATACGCCATATAAAAAGAAATGCGATGATTATGAAAATACTCAATATGCTGTACAGCAGTATAAGGAAGCTGTTATCGCCGTAAGTATATACATAATTGGCATCATAACCGCCCTTAACCGTACCCAGTGTACCTATGTCCTTAAGATACTTTGCCCCAAAGAGCACCATGTACAATATAAATAATACTTCTGTTCCCAGATAAGCGAAGCCTCTTACAAACTGCTTTCTGGTAAAAGAACCAAAGCCCATAATAAGAAAGGACAATCTGGTCTTCCAGTCTCCCTGGGCAAATGTGGTTCCGATATCCTTGATATCAGCGCCTATTGCTTTGAAAGCAGCTGTCACCTTGCCTTTTTTCTTTTTATCAGCCATTCCTATCTACCTCCTATTTCTGACTCATCCTGCGGTCATTTACGCAGAGCGGACACCACATCGGTTCAATCTGTAATTCTAAGTTCTGTTGCTGTACTGTCTCCTCTGCATAAATGACAGAGCATTATTTTAAAATCGCCGGGGGATATTAAATATCGCCCCGGCATAATCAATGTATTACTGCACTTTATTTTGCGTAGGACTGCTCAAGAGCCTGGAAGTCCTGAAGAACCTTCATAAGCTCATCATCGCTCATGTTGTCAAACTTGTCAGCGATTACATCATCACCAAGAGATGTAGCATCTGTCCAGTACTCACCAGGATAGTTGCCCTGTGGAATTGTGAAAGCAAGCTGCTGTGCAAGTGCTGCAAGAGCCGGATTAGACTTAACTGCCTCATCAGCCTGAGCTGTAAGGTTAGATGGGCCCCACTCTAATGCCTTGAAACGAGCAAGCTGTGTCTCAGCATTGGAAAGGTACTCAGCAAGTGCAAGACATACAAGCTGCTTGCCCTGCTCTGTCTGTGGCTTAACACCGAGAAGCTTGAATCCACCGAAGCCGCTGAACTGATATGTCTGTCCATCTACAGTAAAGGTAGGAAGCTTAGCACATGCATAGTTGTCACCGAATGCTGCCTGAGCTGCTGATGCATCCCATGTACCATCAACTATTGCTGCAAGGTTAGTAGCCTTATCTACAGAAGAACCGTTCTGGAAGGATGAAGACTTAGCAAGGTTAATCATAGCCTTAAGAGCTGCAACACCTTCCTTGCTTGCGTATGTGATGTTAGAACCTGTGAATGCACCTGTATCGTCTGTTGTGTACTCAAGCTTACATCCTGTTGCAAAGAAGAATGCTGTCTGATACCAGCCGGAGTTAATCTCCATATAGAAGTTCTTACCTGCTGCCTCGCAGTCAGCGATAATTCCCTCAAGTGTTGACGGATCCTTAACTACGCTCTTATCATAGTATAAGAAATAACCGTTATCAGATGTAATTGGGAATGCATATACTGTATCGCCAACCTTAGCTGCGCCAACAGCACCTGCGTCATTGCTTGTAGCAACGAAGTTCTCATAGTAGCCTGTAAGTGGCATCAATGCGCCTGCTGCTACGAGACGAGCTAACTGGTCCTGAGCGAATCCGAAGATATCAGCACCGGCCTGAACGTCTGTAATCATGTTGCCGGCTGCTTCGCCTTCACCTGTCGGCTGAATCTCAACCTTGTATCCTGCCATATCAGGATTAGCCTTGAAGAACTCATCACACTTCTGCTGTGTGAACTCAACTGCTGCATCTGCAACCCAGATCTTAATTGTGCCTGAGCCGTAGTCTGCAAGTGTTGGCTTCTCTGTGCTTACTGTTGAGCTTCCGCCCTTGTCATTGCCGTTGCCTGCATTGTTGCTCTTGCTACATGCTGTAAGGCAAGCGAAAGTCATTGCCATTACTAAGAGTAATGATAATACTTTTTTCATTTTCTTCATAAAAAATATCCTCTCTTTCTTTTTTCCTCCGATATTCGTATATTGTCTTCATAATGCGGCGTTGATATGTATGTGTTGTGCCGCTAAAAAGCAACTACGAAATTTTCGAAAGCTTATGATATGATAATACTCCATCATTCTCCAATTGTCAATAGTGTTTTTGTGCATTTTGCATATTTTTTCATACTTTAATTATTTGTTTTGGCTATTTTGATGTTTGTATTTACATTTATGGGAAAATGTGTTATTATTTTCGTATAAATTCGTAAATGTATTTTCGAAAATATTTAGGAACAGA
This sequence comes from uncultured Clostridia bacterium, assembly GCA_945836135.1. Lineage (GTDB taxonomy): Bacteria > Bacillota > Clostridia > Lachnospirales > Lachnospiraceae > CAG-882. Next base: position 15,642 of record CAMAKT010000004.1, read on the forward strand.
AAAGAGGATATATGGTTACTATCAAGGATATTGCCGAACGGCTGGGAATTTCCATCAGTACCGTTTCCAAAGGGCTTCATGGTGCCAGTGACATCAGCGAAGATATGCGGCAGCAGGTTCTGGATACCGCAATCGAGATGGGATATGTTATTAAGGAAAAGAAAGCAAGTGTCCGGCAGAAGGTATGTATAATTGTTGAGAATATGGAATATGCCAATATCAATCAATTCGGCTATGAACTGATTGCGGGTTTTCGTCTGGTGGCAAGTGAAGAACAGTATGAGGTGGATATTGTTCCGATTGACCAATATTTCCAGCGTTCGCAGACTTACGACAGTCTGATGAAGCAGAACGGTTATTCGGGAGCATTTTTCCTTGGACTTGAACTTAATGAAGCTTACATGAAGCAGCTTGAACAAACCACGATTCCGACCGTACTTTTTGACAATTATATCTCTAATGAACATATTGCTTATGTAGGAACCGATATACATGTTGGTTTTTCCACGCTTATCCGTCATCTTAAGAAGAACGGTCATCGTCGGATTGCATTTCTGAATGGTTCCAAGAACAGCTACATATCAGCACTTCGATACCAGGGCTTCATCCAGTCCATGAACGAGGCCGAACTGGATGTCGATATGCAGCTCATCGGTCATACAGTCTATTACCCCGACGAAACCGTATCCGATTTTGTCAAGGCTTTCGTTGACAAAGGTGCCACAGCTATAATGTGCGCCAGCGATTTAATTGCTGCACGCACCATCAATGAGCTTCACAAGCTGGGCTTGCGTGTACCTGAGGATGTAAGTGTCACCGGTTTTGATGACCTTCCTGTTGCGAAGTATCTGGCACCGCCTCTCACGACAATTCGTCAGGAACGCTTTGCTCTTGGCAAATCCGCTTTCGCACTGCTCAAGGACCTCATGTCAGGACTTCCGGTAAGCACGATGTTACTTCACTCTACAGTAGTATTACGAGAGTCCGTAGGTAAAGTTCCTGAAGAATAAATATTATGTACTTAAAAAGGATGTATGAAGATATCAATACTTCATACATCCTTTTTATTAACTATTCGTGTATGCTTTTAATGCCGGCAGGGCATTTCCCTCATAATCGAAAAGTGCCTGATTCGCCCACTCGTTACCGCAGGGTTCGGATACACCAAGATACTTAAGCGAAGCACTGGTGGCCCAGCCGGAACCAACCACAGGAATCCATGCCGGTTCCCAGTAATAAAATCCCATCACTTCCGGCATGCTCATCATCAAGCTGATAAGTTTTGTAAGGTACTCTTTCTGCCCTTCAACGCTTATCTCATATCCGTCGTTTAAAACCACCTCCGCATTCTTTGCTGCCATCCCCTTACGGGCACGTTCACGGAGCTTCTCTCGCTCTGCATAATCCTCCGTCGTATATGGCATGGCGGTCTCCACCAGACAAATTGGCTTGTTATATAATTCAGCCAGCTTCAGGATATTCTTCTCAAGAATCGACAATCCATATGTCTTCTTATATGGGAAATACGAAATTCCTATAATATCATAATCAAGCTCTTTGCCAAACACATCCATGAACTCTGTATATACCGGATGTTCCGGCTCTGCCGATAAATGCAGTACTATCTTTATATTGTTATTAAATGAACGAATCCCCTCTATCGCAGCATTGATAAGCTTGAGCGCAGACTTATATTCAGGAAATTTTCCTTCCGGCCACAAAAGGCCATTCGTAATCTCATTCCCCGGCTGCACCATATCCGGGCAAACCCCGGCAGCTTCGAGATATTCAAGAACCGATATAGTGTATCTTTTTACCGCATCGCACAACTTCGACATAGAATAGTCTTTCCACGCTTTTGGCTTTGTCTGCTTGCCTGCATCCGCCCAGAAGTCACTGTAATGCAGGTCGAGAAAAAAGCTCATTCCGGCAGCTTTGCACCGTTTTGCTATTTCAATCACGGTAATAAGGTCATCCGAACCGCCTCCGTAAGCAATACCATCGCTGTCAAAAGGACTGTTCCACAGTCTTATCCTCACACCGTCAACGCCATGTGCAGCAAGGATGTTCACCAGATCTCCACAGATTCCGTTATCATAATATTTTGTATGTAGTTTTTCAAGCTCCAGCAATGTGGAAATATCCACACCCTTAACTGTTTTTTTCATATATAATACGCTCACATTTCTCAATACTTATCTCAGTCCTGCATTCCCAGACAGTAGTTAATGAACTGCTGTGCCGTTCTTCCGGAAATTCCGCCATGGCTTAATTCCCACTTATTTGCTTCGGCACACAGTTCCTCTTCTCCGAGCTTCACGCCACTTTTTCTTGCCAGTTCCTTTACAATATTAAAGTATTCCTTCTGGCTTGGCTTGGAATAATTAATCGTGACTCCGAAACGATTCACCAATGACAGCTTCTCCTGCATTGTGTCAGAGCGGTGCATACCATTGTCAGTCTGCACATCATCCCTGTCATTCCACGTCTCCTTAATAAGATGCCGCCTGTTGGAGGTTGCATATATCAGGATATTGTCAGGCTTAGTCTCCACTCCGCCCTCAATAACCGCCTTAAGGAACTTATATTCAATCTCAAATTCCTCAAAGGACAAATCATCCATATAAATTATAAATTTGTAATTACGATTTTTAATACTTGCTATAACATTAGAAAGGTCCTTGAACTGATGCTTATATATCTCTATCATTCGCAGACCCTGATCATAGAACTCATTAACAATCGCTTTAATGCTGGTGGACTTACCCGTTCCGCTGTCACCAAACAGCAGTACATTGTTAGCTTTCTTGCCCTGTACAAACGCCCTTGTGTTATCCACAAGCTTCTTCTTCTGAATCTCATAGCCAACCAAATCGTCGAGCATTACACGCTCCATATTATTGATTGGCTGGAAGTGTATGGTTCCGTCGCTCTCGGAGGAAAAGCGGAACGCTTTGTTAAGTCCAAACATTCCAACACCATAATCATAATAAAAACCTGTCACAAGCTTAAAGAATTCATCAACATCTTTTGCTTTTCCAAGTTCCAGCGACAGGCTTCGCACCTTCTCGCTGACATTCTTATTATACATCAGTTCCGGCTTGCCGATTGCCTTGTAGTTCTCAAGCACACTGAAGCAGTCGATTCCAAGCTTTTTCTCAAGCCATGAAAAATCATAGTGAAACAGCTCATAAAATGCCTGAAAATCATTTCTTGCAAAATGATTTGCACTTCCGTCCTTCGCTCCTGTCTTTTCACAGGTAATGCTGAAAGGATTTTCATCGGTAATAAGCAGAAATGTCAGATAGTTATGCCATAAGTTATTGTCAAAACCATACGATGTAGCAAGCACAAGCAGTCTCTTTATCTGTCTGTAGGTTTCCGTCACAAGCTCATCCACCGCCATACTGCCATCCTTAGCCCGCCTTGATACCTCGCAGAGTTCCATTAAAATTGAATCCTTTGGCATATCCCCATACATAATAAGCTTAGATACTATATTTTCCATTGTAAATTCCTCGAATTATTGTACATGTATTAATAATATTTCATCAAATATCAAGCTCTTTCACACATGCTATAGCAACTGCTCCCGGTCCGATATGGCATGCAACGCTTAATGATAACGGATTCATAATAATGTCATGGTCAGGGTAAATTGCCTTTACCTCGTCATAAAAAATCTTAGCCTCATCATCACTGCCTGAATATGCCACCTCAATGTGCATATTCTCACCCTTTTCCGAGCTTCCGAAGCGCTTCACAAAATCGCTCTGAATCGCCGTAAGCATTGTCTGTTTGGCCTGCTTCAAGGTTCTGCACTTTGAAAAAGCATCTAACTTCTCTCCCTGAATCTGAAGCACAGGCTTAAGTTTTAATAGTGTACCAAGTGCTGCAGCAGCCGGGGTAATTCTTCCGCCTTTTTTTAAGTAGTAAAGTGTTGACAATGTTATATAAATGCTTGATTCAAATCTGGTAGCTTCAAGCTTGTCCTTAATCTGGGCTGCTGTATATCCTTTCTGCACCATTGCCACGGCATCAAGCACAGACTGGCGCTGTGTAACGGATATTCGCTGATTGTTTACTACCTGAACCTTGCCATCATAATCACCGGACAGCATTATTGCAGTCTCACACGAACTGCTGAGTCCACTGGACATAGGAATATGAACTATCTCGTCATACTCCTTAAGCAGCTTATCCCACATATCCGTGACATCCTGCAGCCCCGGCTGCGAAGTGGATATATCTGCATCCTCGCTAAGTGCCTTATAAAACTGCTCCTGTGTCAGATCAACATCCTCAAAATGCAGCTTGCCGTTAATATAGAATGGCATAGGCAACACCGAAACACCTATTGTAGCTGCTTCTGCCTGCGTAATACCGCTGTTACTGTCTGTTACAATCGCAATCTTTCCCATATTTTCCTCATTTCCGCGCTGCTCATCTGCGCACACTTTCATTCTTTTATCTATTCTATATTATTGCGCTATCAGCTCCCCTGATTATTGTCGTTCCACAACCTCTCCCTGCTTCTTATAAATCGAGCCTGCTCTGACATATCCCCTTACAGAGGAAAGCGGATATATGCTGCTGCCGCGTCCTATTACCGTTCCCGGATTAAGCACCGAACCACAGCCAACCTCCACATTGTCACCTAACATTGCACCAAACTTCTTAAGTCCTGTCTCAATCTCTCCGCCCTCACATCTTACCTTTACCAAAGTCTTATCTGACTTGACATTAGAAGTAATCGAGCCGGCGCCCATATGCGCCTTATAGCCCAAAACGGAGTCTCCCACATAATTGTAATGCGGAACCTGTACCTTATTGAATAGTACCACATTCTTAAGCTCTGTTGAATTGCCTACCACCGCACCTTCACCTACAATGGCATTGCCACGGATAAATGCGCAGTGCCTTACCTCAGCATTTTTCCCAATAATGCAAGGACCATTGATATATGCTGAAGGTGCAACAGACGCACTTTTAGCTATCCAGACATGCTGAACAGGATTATCGTACTCCTCCGGGCTAAGCGTACTACCAAGCTTCTTAATAAATTCGCCTATAAGCGGCAACGCCTGCCACGGATAATCAAGTCCTTCAAAAAGCTCTGCTGCAATAGTCTCATTTAAATCATACAGATTTATTATCTTCAATTCTTCGAACATAATGCACCCTCACTTACTCTACCGTCACGGATTTTGCAAGATTACGCGGCTGGTCAACATCGTTGCCTCTAAGCACTGCTGTATAGTATGCAATGAGCTGTAGCGGAACAACAGCAAGCATAGGCATAAGTGCATCCATAATCACCGGAATTCTGACGATATAATCTACTGCCTCATTTTCTATCTCAACATCCTTTGCACATACCAGAACAACCTTTGCACCTCGTGCCTTGACTTCCTTGATATTGCTTATTGTCTTTTCCATTATATCATGCTGGGTTACTACAGCTATAACAGGCATCTGCTCGGTAACAAGAGATATTGTTCCATGCTTTAACTCTCCTGCTGCGTATGACTCAGAATGTATATATGAAATTTCCTTAAGCTTAAGCGAGCCCTCCATGCTGAGTGCATAGTCAAGACCTCGTCCTATATACAGAAGGCTGTCGGCATTCATAATCTTGGAAGCAACATACTGGCAGGTATCCTTACACATTAAGGTATTCTCCAAAGCTTCCGGAATATTCTCAAGCTCAGCAATGTATGCCGCGCATACCTCCTTGGTAATCTTTTTCTTTGCATACGCCAGCTTGAACGCAAGCATATACATCATGGCAATCTGCACCGAAAAAGCCTTGGTTGATGCAACCGAAATCTCCGGTCCCGCATGGGTGTACATAACCATATCGGCTTCTCTGGCTATTGATGAGCCCTTTACATTGACGAATGCAAGTGTATCCGCTCCCAGTTCCTTGGAGATGCGCAGAGCTTCCTTGGTATCTGCTGTCTCGCCGGACTGAGAAATCAGTATAACAAGATCCTTATCCGTAATAAGTGGGTCACGATAGCGGAATTCCGAAGCCATATCCACCGTAACCTCAGTTCTAGCCAGCTTCTCTATGACATATTTGCCTACCATTCCGGCATGCATTGCCGTACCGCAGGCAACAATAAATATCTTATTATATGCAGCAAGCTTCTCATCCGTAAGTCCACATTCGTCAAAATCCGGCATTCCTTCGGTAATTCTTGGCGTTATGGTGGTGCGTACCGCTGTCGGCTGCTCATATATCTCCTTGAGCATAAAGTGCTCATAACCGCCCTTCTGAGCCGCATCCACATCCCATGTTGCTGCCTGAAGTTCTTTTTCTACAGGGTTCTTATGAACATCATACACTCTGACCCTGTTGTCCTCCACACAAGCTATCTCATCCTGTTCGAGCAGGTAATAATCTCTTGTATACTGCAATATTGCCGATACATCAGAAGCAATAAAGTTCTCACCTTTACCTATGCCGATAATAAGCGGACTGTCCTTGCGAACCGAATATACTCTTCCCGGAAAATCACGAAATACAATGCCCAGCGCATATGATCCCTCAATCTCCCCTAAAACTCTGGCAATCGTCTCCAGCGGGTCGCCGTCATAATAGTAGTCCAGTAACTTTGCAACTGCCTCCGTATCGGTCTGGCTCTCGAAAGCATAACCCTGTCCTGATAAAAATTCCTTAAGTTGCTTATAATTTTCAATGATTCCATTGTGTACAATCGAAACTCTCTTGTTGCCATGAGGATGTGAATTGATATCCGATGGTTCTCCATGTGTAGCCCATCTGGTGTGTCCTATTCCGCAGTGTCCCGTCGGCTTCCCGTCAGTCTTAATCTTCTCAATAAGGCAGCTAAGCTTCCCTTGTGACTTTTCCACCCTTATCTTATTGTTCTCAAATACAGCTATTCCTGCAGAATCATAGCCTCTATACTCAAGCTTGGCAAGTGTATCAAGCAGAACATCCGTTGCATCCTTCGGTCCGCAATATCCGACTATTCCACACATAATCATTCCCTCCTTAAGAACTTATACGAACTATAATAACATATCAGCTTATTTCAGACAATCAATATTTCCTCAAGTTTTGTTTTACTTGTAATAGGCAGCCGCACTGTCAAAGTAGGGTCTTAAGAGGTATTGATTGTTGACCCCCTTGACAGCTTCTGTTCTCCTTGAAACAAATCCTTCCAGCTTATCCAGGTACTCCTGATTGGATATACTTCCGTCTGCGACTCCGGTAAGTCCCTTTTCCCAGCTTGCAGTAAGTGTAGGGTCAAGCAAATACTTGATTGATGCGCTCACCACGTCATATATCATTTCACCAAGAAGGGTCGGCGTGATAATCTGTGTCTTGTTATTAAGCTTGATGTAACCCTTGTCAATAAGTTTTTTTAGTATCTCTGCTCTCGTGGCACTGGTTCCGATTCCGCTGCCCTTAATCTGTGCTCTCAGCTCTTCATCTTCGATTAGCTGTCCCGCATTCTCCATTGCAAGTATAATAGAACCGGAGTTATATCGCTTCGGTGGAGATGTCTTTCCCTCCTTGACGAATATCTCGCTAATTGGTATTATAGCGCCCTTTTTAAGCTTGTTAAGTCTATCAAGCATAGCGGCGTCACACTTTACATCCTCTGTCTCGTCATCATTTGGAGCTTTTTTTGCAGGGGTACTGTTGCCTGCAACCTTAAGATAACCTTCCGATACAAGCACCTTAAAGCTTGAAAACAGCTTTTCTCCCTCTCTTTTGAGCACTAAGCTGACTTTCTGATATACAGCCGGAGGATAAAAAACAGCCAGAAATCTCTTCACAATTGTATTATATACATTACGTGCCATCGGCGACATTCCTCCCACCGCCCCCGTCTGCCCGGTAGGAATAATGGCATAGTGGTCTGTAATCTGCTTGTCGTTGGTATATCTCGATTTTCCTATATTTTTGTAACTTCCCGATGCAAGTATCTCCTGCGCATATTCAGCAGCCGGCTGGTAATTCTTAAGTCCACCAAGGTTTTTATGTATTTCCTTGGCTACTGCCGATGACAACACTCTGGCATCGGTTCTCGGATATGTAACCAATTTCTTCTCATACAACTCCTGAGTGATACGAAGCGTCTCATCAGGGCTTATCTTAAACAGCTTTGAGCACTCATTCTGCAGCTCAGCCAGATTAAAAAGCAAAGGTGCATTACGGTTCTCTTTCCTCTTTTCAATAGTATCAAGTAAGCTTTCTACCGGAGGTTCCGGCTGTATCCTGTCCGTACCTTCACAAGGCCTGCTGCCTGCAAGAAGTTCGATCAGTTCCCTGGCATCCTCTTCCTTATTAAAGCCATTCTCCTTATAGAGTTTCGGTGACGCAAAATATTTTGAGCCCTCTACAGCCCTCCACTCAGCTTCAAACCCGTTCTCTCCTATATTACATTTTGCAAGCACACGGTAAAACGGTGTCTCAACAAACTGTCTGATTTCACGTTCTCTTTTGACTATCATGCCCTGAACGCAGGTCATTACACGCCCTACAGCGATTACCGTATTCTTGTTAAGTTTAAGGTAGCTTGAAATTGTACCACCATATTTGAGTGTGAGCACTCTGGAAAAATTAATTCCCATAAGGTAATCTTCCTTGGCACGCAGATAAGCAGCATCCGACAGGCTGTCATACTCCGACAAATCCTTGGCTTCCCTGATTCCGCGCAGAATCTCCTCCTCCGTCTGTGAATCAATCCACACTCTTTTTCTGGTCTTACCCGACACATGTGCCTCCTGCTCCACAAGGCGGTATATATATTCTCCTTCACGCCCTGAGTCAGTACACACATATATCGTGTCTATGTCCTGTCTGTTTAAAAGACCTGACACTATATCAAACTGCTTCCTGGTACCCTCAATAACCTCATATTTCCATTCCTTTGGTATAAACGGAAGGGTATCCAGGTTCCATCTTTTAAGTACAGAATCATAGCTTTCCGGATAGCTCATGGTGACAAGGTGTCCTACACACCATGTAACCACCGCCTCATCCGACTCTACATAGCCATCCCGTCTGACCGTATTATATTTCAATGCTTTGGCAAATTCCTGTGCCACGCTTGGTTTTTCCGCAATAAATAATGATTTACCCATTTAAAATCCTGTTCCTATAGCTCCTCCATACCGATGAGTTTTATGAGAGGCTCCATATTCTTCTCTGAAAAAATCCTCAATTCTTCGGTAAATCCACCCAGTGAAAAAAGATATACATATTGAGGTGTTATTCCTGCAAGCTCCGCATTTGCAAGAAGCTCCTCATAATCCTTCTGTGTCATAGGTTTATCCGTCGAATTGGTCTTTCCAATCAGGCAGGTCCCCTCCGTGCCCTCAGCAATTATATCCACATCGCCGTTTTTGCCGTACCAGCTTCCCTTTCTGGCAATGTTAAACTGAAGTCCGCCTGAATTGCCAAGCAATTCCAAATATTCCTGCCCCACCATTACAAAAGCATCCGAAGCATATTTTTTAAGGTCTTCCTGAATAAAACGCTCATAGAAACGTTCGCTGTCCATACATGTCAATGCCGTAAACTGTCCGTATATAAAGCGGTACCAGAAATACACATAGCTGTCGTTAATCCGGTACAGTCCCTTCTTGGAATTGACATAGCCCTTGCTGTCATAGGAAAAAAGCTTCTCAACAATGTCTCTCTCCATAAGGTGTTTTATATACACACTGATTTTATCCCTGCCGTAACCTGTATATTCGTAGATATCATTGAGCTTTTCCCTGCCGGAAGCAAGAGTAGCAAGAATTGTATTGTATACTCCCGTCTCACGAAGCTCATTTTTAACAAACTCGTAACCGGCAAGATGCAGTTTTCCCTCCGGTTTCAATATCTCATTAATTATGTTATCCTTCAGGCTTCGGTCCGGCGCAAAGCAGGCAAGGTATCCCGGTACTCCGCCTGTAATCGCATAGAGTCTTATAATATCCTCCACACCGTACTGCGGAAACATTCTTACTGTCTCAACAAAAGAAAACACCCTCAGCTTAATGAAGCTGTTGATATACATAGCTGCACTTCCCACTGCCGAAACCAGATTATTCTCAACAAAATATATAGACGAAGTGGTGAGTATCACCTGAAGACTCACATTAATTGTCTTGTTATTAATCACTTTAACAATATCAGTAAAAAAACTATCCGATGCTTTTATAAGGTGTATAAAGTCTTCAATTACAAGTACAACGCTTCCGCTCATCTGCCTCAATGCGTTAATGAGCAGTTGTTCGTATGTGTCATCCGGCTCTGTAAAATTCATAAGCGCACGATTGGTCTGTGCAGTCACAGCTTGTATAAAATGTCTCTTCTGTTCCTTTTCGGAGCCCGGAAGTGCATAGAACCACAATGACTGCTTGTCTTTGGTATATTCCTTAATCAGTGTGGTCTTTCCCATGCCTTCTCTTCCATAGAGCACACAGATTGTTCCCATATCCAGATTATATGCTTCATTCAAAGTATTTAATTCAACATTTCTACCAATCATGTGTCCCTCCACGTCCATACATATTAATCTGCCAATGCTCGTATCTATTTTGAATCATCCAAAGTAAGTCCGTATGCAGGAATAAAATGCTCCAGGAAAAAATTAACCTCCGGCAGTTTCATATCCTGAATTGACTTAATTGTAGCTTCCTCTGCTTTTCTAAAATCTTGATTTCCCATTGAACGCTCTTCGATGCATTTTACAAGTGCCGACAGCTTATCTGCTGCTTTCACGTAAAGCCACATAACGGCCTCTCTTTCCGTATCCTGCATAACCGGTGCATAAAAAGGCCGCATCTCCTTAGGAAGTCCCTCCAACAGTTCATCCTTGGCGACACTCTCAACCTCCTTGTAGGCGTTGCGAATCAACGGATTGTAGTATTTGACAGGTGTCGGCATATCTCCTGTAATAATCTCTGTTGCATCATGATACATTCCCATGAGTGCAAGTCTGTCAGGATTAAGACTTCCTCCATAATACACATTGTTGATTACCCCGAGGGCATGGGCTATCATTGCAACATCCATGCTGTGTTCGCAGATATTCTCCATTTTGGTATTGCGCATCAGCCCCCAGCGGTTAATATATTTCATTCTGCCCATAAGGGCAAAAAACTGGTTTTCTTTCATAATATTGCTTCCTTATTCTATCCGATAACTTCTCTTGCAACAGCAACAGTGTCCATAGCATCCTTGGCATAATAATCTGCACCAATCTGCTTGGCATATTCCGGTGTCAGGACAGCTCCACCTACAACGATCTTGCAATCCACCTTGTATTCCCTAAGAAGCTGTATCGTCTTCTCCATGCTCACAAGGGTTGTTGTCATAAGTGCCGACAGCCCTACCAGCTTTGCCTTGTGTTCAATTGCTGCATTAACCACTGTCATATAATCAACATCCTTGCCCAAATCAATTACTGTATATCCGTAATTCTCAAGGATTACCTTTACGATGTTCTTGCCTATATCATGCACATCACCCTTAACTGTTGCCATGACAATCTTGCCCTTACTTACAGGTGTCCTGTTGTCAGCAGCAAGCTTCTTCTTAATCACTTCGAAGGAGACTTGAGTCACCTCAGCCGCCAGAATAAGTTGTGGTAAAAAGACCTTACCCTTCTCAAAATTCTTGCCTATCCTGTCAAGAGCAGGAATCAGGGTACCATTAATAATATCAAGCGGTTCCATGGTCTCTAACATCTGTTCGGTAAGTCGCGCGCCCTCATTCTTAAGTCCGTTTTCAACTGCATACTCCAGAGTTCCCTTAACCGTGCCGTCAGTTCCTGCCATCACACCTGCTTGATTACCCCTGTCAGCCGTTTTCTCAGTAACCACTGCCTTAGTCGGAGCATAGCCACTGTAATTTCGTATATAGTCCATAGAATTTCTGTCAATACCCGTAAGGAGCCTGAATGCTCTGACAGCTCCCGTCATTGAAACTACATTAGGATTAATAATCGGCAATGTAAGCCCATATGAAAGAGCCATTGTAAGGAAATTCTGGTTCACCAGTTCCCTATACGGAAGTCCAAATGAAATATTGGACACGCCAAGTACCGTATTAAGTCCAAGCTCATAGCGGACTGTATGAAGTGCATTTAACGTCTCCATGACACCATCCTGCTCAGCCGAAGCCGTGAGGGTAAGACAGTCAATAAACACATTCTCTTTAGGTATTCCAATGGCAAGCGCCCTGTCAAGTATCTTTCTTGCAATAGCTACCCGTTCCCCCGCAGTCTTAGGAATTCCATTGGCATCCAAGGTAAGACCTATAACACAGGCTCCGTATTTTTTTACCAGAGGAAGAACATTGTTAAGTGACTCCTCCTCTCCATTGACAGAGTTGACTATCGGTTTACCGCAGTAAATACGAAGTCCGGCTTCCAATACTTCCGGGATAGTGCTGTCAATCTGTAACGGGACATCGCATACCGACTGAATAGCCCTTATAGCATCCACCATCATATTTTTTTCATTAATCTCAGGAAGTCCCACATTGACATCGAGAATCTCGGCACCGCCCTCAATCTGCTCAAGTGCCTGATTCATAATATAATCAAGATTATGTTCCTTAAGTGCCTGCTTGAAGAGTTTCTTACCCGTCGGATTGATTCTCTCGCCTATTATTCTCGGCTGGTCGATAATTACTGTATTGCTTGCTGAGCACACAGCTGACGGAATATCTGCTCTCTCACAGACAAATTCTGCACCATCCAGAGCTTTCTTAAGTTCCGAAATATATGCGGGCGTAGTACCGCAGCAGCCTCCCATAATGGTTGCTCCAATACCAGCCATCTTAACCATCTTCTCTGCAAAATCCTGCGGTCCCACATTATATTCATTGGTAACAGGGTCTGGAAGGCCTGCATTAGGCTTAACAACAATAGGAAGTGAGGTGAATCTTCTAAGCTCTTCGACTACCGGAACAAGCTCATCCGGTCCTAATGAGCAGTTCACTCCCAGCGCATCAACGCCAAGTCCCTCCATGGTAAGTGCCATAGCCGACACCTGACAGCCGGTAAATGTTCTCATATTCTGTTCAAAAGTCATGGTACAGATAACCGGAAGCTCGGAATTCTCCTTAGCAGCCAGTACAGCCGCCTTAAGCTCCAGCAAATCTGTCATTGTCTCAAATACAATGATATCCGCATCAGTTCCTGCAAGTACCTGCTCCTTGTATATATCGTATGCCTCTTCAAACTTCAAATCACCTGTAGGCTCCACCAGTCTTCCAATCGGGCCAATATCCAGCGCCACTATACAGTCCGTTCCCTCGCTTGCTTTTCTCGCATTGGCTATTCCCTTCTTAATTGCCTGTCGGACAGAATAACCGCAGCCCTCAAGCTTGTATCTGTTGGCACCGAAAGTATTAGTGTAGATAATATCTGAACCGCTTTCTATATACTGTCTGTGTATTCCAATCAACAATTCTTCATCCGTAAAAGACAGTACCTCCGGTACCTGGCCCAGCTTAAGTCCCGATGCCTGAAGCATGGTACCCATCGCTCCGTCCAGTAGAATATATTTGCGTGACGCCTTATTTTTCCTTAATAACAGTTCCTTAAACTCCACAATGCTCACCTTTCCTGCGAAAAGCACAGCTTTCCCGCATGCTGCACACACTGCAGCCTCTTCTCTTTCTATCGACTTCCCTGTCGGAAATTCCCATCACAGCAGTCACGGACTTGCACGGTGTCATTAATCCTCCCTGTGTAATATTCACACCTATGCGCTTAGATGCCGACAGAACCTCAAGAAATTTCTTCTGAGATTCAATGGGGAAATCTCCATAGCCCGGGCTGAAGCGCCAGGTGGCATACCTGTCGGATAATTTTTCTAAAATCTCCTGCTCTGCAATGTCACATACCTGCTCAATGGCGGCTGATGCCATGCTGTCCACAATCACTGCCGATGCCATGCTGCTAAGTTCAAGCTTTCTTATAAGCCTGTCCACACCTTCCGACAATGTCACCGCAAAGAGAACCGCACCCTCGCACCCTTTCAAATGTTCACTTATTGAATTGCCCATAAGTGCTAAATCACAACCATCAAGAATTACTCCCGCTTTTCTGTCCGTAGTGTCGGAAGTACATATTTCTTCTATCCTGAAATAACGATAGACATATTTGGCATCTATCACCTCAAGCAGCAAACGTTCACATTCCTCTGCAATGGAGAGAACATTGTCATCCGGTGTACTGCTCCCATAACCCATATACCTGAAAGCTTCTTTCACATTTATTCTGTCAAGCTTCATATAAAGCTCCTGATGTTTTCTGCCATGGCTTCTTTTACCTGACAGAGAACTTATATATTGTCACATATTCAAAAGGTACCCCTGCACTCACCACAGGAGACTCGAATGCCATATTGTTAACTGAGTCAGGGAAATACTGGCTCTCAAAGCAAACACCGCCGCCCTTGCTGTAATAGCAGTCGTCCTTACCCCGTACTTTACCGCTTAGGAAATTGCCGGTATATAACTGCATGCCCGGCATATCAGTATATACCTCCATATATCTGCCGGACTTCTCATCCTCTAAGCTGGCCACAAGCTCTACGTTCCCGTTATTCTTAAGTACATAATTATGGTCATAGCCGCCGGCCCTTACTAGCTGCTCATAATCTGAATTAATATCCTGTCCTATAGTCTTAGCAGCCCTGAAATCTAATGGAGTGCCACTGACACTGCGGTACTCCCCGGTAGGAATAAGTCCCTCATCTGACGGTGTGAACTCATCCGCATCAATCCATACCTTCTGCCCATATATGGTACCCGAGGAATGTCCTGCCAGATTAAAATATGAATGGTTCGTAGGGTTCACAATTGTATCCTCACCTGCAACACCTTCGTATTCAAGAATCACACTGTCGTCCTCTGTCAGAATATATGTAACCGAAAGGTCAAGTCTGCCCGGCATTCCCTGATCTCCGTCAGGGCTTATGATGGAGAAACATACCGCCTGTCCTCTTTCATCATCCACGATCTGCCCCTCCCATCTGCGGCTGCTGTAGCCGTCAGAACCACTGTGGAGATTATTAGGACCATCATTCTTCTCAAGCTGGTATGACTTACCCTTAATCATGAAACGTCCGTCCTTAATACGGTTGGCACTGCGTCCCACTACCACACCAAGGTAAAAGCCGTTACCGCTTTCATACTGCTTGGAATTGTCATATCCCAGCACAACATCCTCAAAGCGGCCCTCGCGGTCAGCTACCTTAAGCGACTGTAGTGCAGCTCCAAGTTCAATCAACTTCATTGTAGTTCCATTGCCATTGACAATGGTGTAGGAATAAATTGCCTCATTGCGGCTGCTATATCCAAATACTTCTCTAACTATGCTCATATATTTTTCCTCCTCAATTTCTCTTAACTCTGTTGCGAATAAGTCCCTGCAGATATACTACACTCTTCCTGTTAATAATCAGATACAGCACATAAGCTGCAAGCGATATGACGAAAGCCACCGCAGAAGGAAGCTTCCAACACACATAGGCACACAATGCCACAAGAACAAGCTCCTGTGCCATCTCAAACTGTGCCTTTCTGTATTCCCGCGTCTCTCCCAAAAGCCGCTCAAGGAAATTCTCCGACACAAAGTATCTCACACCTATCGCACATACCATAAAAAGGATGATGGAATCAATGCTGTGAAAACAATATGCTCCTATTATGCACATCGCTATACTAAGTGCCATCGAGAAAAGATTAACGCCTAACAGGAACCTTTCCTTTCTCAATACCTTAAAATATGTGGCACAGACAAGATTCATCTTGCCGTCAAAAATGCACATAGGCAGAAGAATAGCCATATATGCCAGACTCACCTCATACTGAGGAAGCCATATCTTAAGCAGCTCCTTAGCCGGAATATATACCAAAAAGACAACCGGAAGAATTACGTTGAGAACGTTCTTTGCCATGTCAAACAGACTCTTCTGCCTTCCCTCGTCAATCTGGCGCAGCGCCGGAAACAGAACCATGGATATCTGTGATACAAACAGCAGAAAGAAGTTCGTGAGTGTAAGAGAAAACGATACTTCACCGAAATCCTCTATTCCCCAGTAACGTTCAATAATAAAACGCCCGCCTCCTAAAATCAGGTTACCCGCGATATTGGCAACAGTCAGGTTAATACCTATCTTCATGCTGTCAAGAGACTCCCGCAGGGTATCTGTAAAGGGAATCCTGCGCGCAAACACAACATCTCTTCCCTTGTACACACAATATGCCATCGCAGCGAGCTTTGCCGCCATATACAGCCACACATAGGTTCTGTAATCATTGCTCTTAAACAAAAATAAAGCCAGAATGGCAGCCATGAATACGACCTTGTCAATCATAACCGACATTGAATAAAGCCTTGTCTCATTAGCTGCCTGAAATATACATCCAAGGTACAAGGTCAGATTGTACATGAGCATGTAAGCTGCCGTCATGATGAATACAAACGCTGTCTCTCCATCCTGCCCGAAAAGTACAGCCCATAACACTATTCCAAGACCTATTACAGTCTGAAACAGCGCGCCGAAACGAAACTGCGCGCCTAATAGTTTCTTGTCCATATCATCATATTCAATACCGCCGATTTTCAGATATACACCATCATTCAGACCAAAATGAAAAAATCCTGTATATCCTGTATAGAAAAGGAACAAAGACCAGTATCCGTAATTGGCTTTGTCAAAAAACTTAGGAAGAATGAGTGATGTAAGTATGCTTAGAAGCAACGATATACCCTGTGCCGCAAAAGCATATATTATATTGCGTAAAATTCTATTTTCCTGTTTCATTTACATCTTCTCTTTAAGAGTTATTTCAACCTCAAGTCCGATACTGTCTGCAACTCGGACTATCATATCAAGTGTAGGATTGTACTTTCCGCTCTCAAGTCTGCTGATATTCGGTCTCTGTATTCCTGTAGACTCTGAAATATCCGCCTGTGTAATCTTCTTGGCCTTGCGGTAACGAATAAGCTGCTCAATGAGCTGCTTTCTCGTCTCAATCTGTACATTCTCTACCTGCTTCTTATTATTCTTTGCAGTAGTATCCTTAGCTTCTGCCTGTGTCTTAGGTGTATTCTTAGCCATAATCTCCTCCATATTCATTCGCACTATAATTAATAAAATGATATCTCTGTATCATTTAGGATTAAATTATATTATCATAACTGAAACTTGTTGTCAATCTTGAATTTTGACTGCCAATAGCGTATAATATCCATAATTACTATATTTTCAGAAATGAGGATTTTTATGAATAATCATTCCATTTCAAGTGTGAAGCTTGCCGCCAAGCGCATCTTGGGAACATATTTTTTCCGTTGTATTCTGGCTACTTTCATATCCGGAACAGGAATATTGCTTATTTTCAACTACATACTTGACGGAACAGTTAAGGTTGATAACGCTTTTGATATTGATGCCTTTTATTCTGCTGTTCTCACGGCAGAAACTCCTCAGGATATATATACATATATCTACAACAGTGTTTCCTCTATAATCAACAGTATCGGCTATGATGTATATTCAGCCATGCTGCGAAGGTTTGCCCTTGCCATTATGGTTTCCTTCTTCGTGAAGCTGATATACCAGTTTGTGGTCGTATATCCTTTTGAAGTGGGCAACTGCCGTTTTTATATCGATGCCCACTATACCGAGCCCAAATACAAGCAGTTACTGCACGGTTTTTCAACCAATTACATTAATGTCGTCCTGATTCAGATGCTCCGCCAGGTTAAGATATTTCTCTGGAGCATGCTTTTTATAATTCCGGGCGTTATCAAAAGCTACGAGACATTCATGATTCCGTATCTTCTTGCCGAGAATCCTGACATACGCTGCCGTGAAGCCTTTGAAACAAGCCGGAAAATGATGTACGGCAACAAGCTCAATGTTCTTCTGCTCAACCTCTCCTTCATCGGCTGGATGATACTCAGCACCTTTACAGGCGGTCTTGCCTACATCTTCTTTGTGGGACCTTATTACGATGCCGCCCTGACGAACATGGCGCTCCGCATTAAGGCAGAATACAACGAAAAGCAATAAATTACTGAATTGTAATCATGATTTACTTTACAAAATGCATTTTGGGTGTTACTCTGTTTTAGTAAAATATTCCAGACATTACTAATCATTTTTTCTTTTAAATATTTGCAGGGGGAACAACAATGGGAGTAATTATCTTCTTTTTAATATGGTATTTCGCATACGCGCGCAATAATCCTAAGCTTTTTGGCAAGCTCAAACGCAACAAGACCTGGATATTCATTCTTATAGCTTTTTTTATGTTTTCGAATGTTTCGAGCTCGCTATTTGAGCTTTCCATTATTTTGGGAATGATGCTTGTTCCTTTTACAATACTCTCACGTATTTTCAAGAGTATCTTCTCGCCGGGCGATGCAACTAACAAAAAAGAAGCCAAAAAAGCCCGCAATGAAGCCATTCCTAAGTCAGAGCAGCTTCCTAACGCTGTTCCGAAGCGAATTAAGATAGTACAGAAATTCAGTGAAAAGAATGGACTTAACCTTACACAATCGCAAATTCAGACCATCGTTGATGCTTCATATATCTCGACTGACTGGGAATACCTGATTCTGTCCATGCTCAAAGATTATCAGACTATACATCAGTGGTTTAAGTCCCCTATCGGCGGTTGGCTGCGTGTATACCTTAAGGTATTCAATGTCCAGTCCATCTCCTCCGATATGGCACAGCAGAAGCAAATATGCATAGATTCCTTCGACCAGATATTCCGCTCCATTGATTTATCCACCTACAATACACCGGCATGGAATATCTCACAGATTAACAATACATATATGACCAATTTTGACGATATCTCATTTATGATTGCCTATCGTTTTCTTGAAGCCAACGGGCGCAAATACAAGCTCGGTGAAGTGGAGATTCTCAAAGCGGACGAAGAATTATCAGACCTTAAGAAAAAGTATGATGCAGTGGGGCAGATGTAATATACATCTCCCCACTATTATTTTATTCAGATTCCGTGTTGTCCGTTGTATTCTCAATGTTGTCCGGCTGCTCTGCTTCTTTTTTTTCGACGGTATCATATACCGTAGGTTCTTCCATCACCAGCCTGTTCTTAAGAAACCAGCGTATGCCGTGGTATATGCCTCTGATAACCGCAAACACTGCAAACATCCCCAGAAATCCCATAACTCCGAACACAATGTCATCAAATTCCATATTACCGGTATTGCTGATTTTCTGTCCAATCTCAATGGCAAAGGTAATCACAAGAATAAGCGTAAACACATAAATCCATGCAATAACCATAATATGATTCTTCTGCGCTAGCCACTTAAATAGCGGATAGACCACGAAAAGCATAATCATTCCCAGTGCTCCGATTATTAGGAAATGCATCTCTTTATCGGAAAAATTATATTCAAATGCATCATTCAAGTGCATCAAATAATTATGTATTTTGGCTATTATTCTCATCAAGCTATATAATACTTCACTCATATACATCCTCCCATCTTGTTATGATTTCCTCACACTTTTCAAAATCAAATTCCCCTGCTGCTTCCTTAAGCTGTAAGAAACATTCTTCCTGACTGCCTTCATATCTATATTCTGACATTTCATTTAATATTTCGTCCACCTTGTCCATGTCAAGTTCTTCACTTGCATCTCTTAACCTTACAAAAAAATCCGTAAGTACCGTAGCTGTCAATTCCTTTACTCCTTTACCCTGGTCCGGTGTCTCAGTAAAATACGGTGAAAGAATATCCGCATATCCCAGATACTGCTTAAGCATCCCTTTTGTTTCCTTGTGTATCAGGTCAACATTCTGTTCATTTCCGGCCTTTTCTAGCATTGCAGCCTTCTGTGATAATTCAAGTGCTCCTATCTGTTTTGAGGCACTTTTCAGCGAGTGAACTTCTATTGTATAAGCATGCCAGTCCCCATCTTCTTCATAACGCTTAATCAAGCCGGCTTTTTTGTTGATTGCCTGGTAGTAGTCCTTTAAGACAGCCCAGAAAAGCTTCTCATTTCCAAGAAGCTGCATTGCTTTGTCCGTATCAAGTCCTTCAATATCAATGCTTTTTACCTTTTTTTCACCCTTATCCGAATTGATTGAGCTTATCTTTATAATCTTATACTCAGGCAGCCAGGTCCTGAGCTTCGAAAGAATGCTTGCCATCTCGATAGGCTTTGCAACAAAATCATTCATTCCCGCTTCCATAAAGATCTCTCTGGCACCATTGACT